>JAQGMP010000559.1 GCA_028292285.1 Variovorax sp.
CCGCGTGCTCGACGAACTAGACCAGACGCTGCAAGACGTGGCCGGCCTCGCCAATGCAGATGGCGGGAACGTGCGCGTGGCCAGCAGCCCGACCTTGTCGGCCAACCTGATGCCGGCCTGCATCGCGGCCTGTGCCGTTGCGGCACCGGGCATCCACTTCATGCTGCTAGACCGCATCCAGCAAGACGTGCTGGACAGCGTGAGCAACGGCGAGGTCGATATCGGCGTCGTGATCGAACCTTCGGCCACCGACGACCTGCATTGCGAAATCCTGCTGAGCGATCCGTTCGTGATCGTGACGCCGCCGGACCACCCCTTCGCGCAAAAAAAGAGCGTGCGCTGGTCGGCGCTCGACGGCGCGGATCTGGTGCTGCTCGACCATGCGTCCGGCAGCCGCCGCCTGATCGACGATGCGTTGCAGCGGCACGGCGCATCGTGCCGCGTAACGCAGCAGCTCGGCCATCCGACCACGGTGTTTCGCATGGTCGAAGCGGGCATCGGCATCAGCGTGATGCCGGCGCTGTCGCTGCCGCCGGGTGGACTGCGTGACCTTGCGGTACGTCCGCTCACGCCGCGGGTGCAGCGCACCATCATGCTGATACGGCGGCGCAACCGGGCGCTGTCGCCGGTGGCCGGGCGCGTGTGGGGGCTGGTGCGCCATACCATCGAAAACACCGGGGCGGCTGCCGGTACGACTGGCGTGCCGAGCGCGGCTAGTGGCGGTTGAGCTGTTCTTGCCGGCGACGCAGGCAGAAGTCGATCAGGTCGTCGATTTCGGTGGCTTTGTCGAACACCGCGTCGGCCCCGAGCTCGGCGCAGCGCTGGCGCACATGCCGCGTCGTGTGGTTGCTCAACACCACGATTTTTTGCGTGGGCAATCGATCGCGGCAGGCTTCGATCACGTTCATGCCACTGCCGTCTTTCAGGAACAGGTCGATGATGGCCAGGTCCCACTTGGCGCGGTTGTGCGTGAGCCACGCCGTACCTTCGTCTTCGGTCTCCGCTTCGCCGACGGTCTCGACGCGCGCCACCTCGCGCAGGGTGCCGACGAGGTTCTCGCGGATCGTCGCGTTGTCTTCGACGATGTAGGTTCTGACGCTGTTCATGAGGGGCCTGTGCCGGAGCGTCTCAGAGCGTCAGCACCGTGCAGCCCGTGGTCTTGCGGGCTTCGAGATCGCGATGCGCCTGCGCCACTTCGGTCAGCGGGTACCGCTGGTCGATCGATATCCTGACGGCACCGCTCGCCACCACCTCGAAAAGGTCGTCGGCCGCCGCTTGCGTCGCCTCGCGCGTGGCGATGTGCGTGAACAAGCTCGGACGCGTCACGTACAGCGAACCACCGGACGCCAGCTTGCCCAGGTTGAACGGCGGCACCGCGCCCGAGCCATTGCCGAACACGGCCAGCAGACCGAAGGGCCGCAGGCACGCCAGCGAGCCTTCGAAGGTGTCCTTGCCGACCGAGTCGTAGACCACCTTGACGCCCTTGCCGCCGGTAATTTCCTTCACGCGCTCGGCGAAGTTTTCGGTGCTGTAGTTGATGGCGAATGCGGCGCCGTGCTCGAGCGCCATCTTGCACTTGGCATCGCTGCCGGCGGTGCCGATCAACTGGAGGCCCAGCGCCTTCGCCCATTGGCAGGCAATGAGTCCGACGCCGCCCGCGGCCGCATGGAACAGGATGAAGTCGCCCGCTTGCAGGCCCTCGGCCGGCAGTGTTTTCTTGAGCAGGTACTGCGCCGTCAGCCCCTTCAGCATCATGGCCGCGCCCGTCTCGAATGAGATGGCATCGGGCAGCTTGCACACGCACTTGGCAGGCATGACGCGCACTTCGCAGTAGCTGCCGGGTGGCTGGCTCGCGTAGGCCGCGCGGTCGCCCGCCTTGAGATGGGTCACACCCTCGCCCACGGCTTCGACGATGCCCGAGGCTTCCATGCCGAGCTGCAGCGGCATCGCAAAGGGATAGAGCCCGCTGCGCTGGTAGGTATCGATGAAATTGAGCCCGACCGCCTTGTGCCGGATGCGTATCTCGCCCGGCCCGGGATCACCGACGTCGACCTCGACGATCTTCAGTTCTTCGGGACCGCCTTGGCGGTCGATTCGGACGGCTTTGCTCTTCATCGATGTCTCCGGAAAAGAGAGGCGCATGGTGCCACGATCGCGGCACCGCTGCCGGGTTGTGGCTGCTTCCTCAATAAGTGCCAGGGTAGGCGCCGCCGTCGGCCAGCACGTTTTGCCCGTTCACGTAGCCGGCCTGCATGCTGCACAAAAACGCGCAGATGGCACCGAACTCTTCGGGGGTGCCGAAGCGCCCGGCCGGAATGGCCTTTTGCCGCGCCGCACGAAGCGCGTCGACTTCCTGCCCGGTCTTCTTCGCGGCGCTGGCCATGGTGCCTTTCAGACGGTCGGTGTCGAAAGAGCCCGGCAGCAGATTGTTGATGGTCACGCCCTTGGCTGCAAGACTGGTGCGCGCCACGCCGGCCACGAAGCCGGTGAGCCCGCTGCGTGCGCCATTCGACAAGCCGAGGATGTCGATCGGTGCCTTGACCGAGCTCGACGTGATGTTGACGACACGGCCGAAGCCACGCGTGGCCATGCCGTCGACCGTGGCCTTGATGAGCTCGATCGGCGTCAGCATGTTGGCATCGACCGCCTTGATCCACGCCTCGCGGTCCCAATCGCGAAAGTCGCCGGGTGGCGGACCGCCCGCGTTGGTGACGACGATGTCGAAGTCGGCGTGCACCGCGAAAGCGGCCGCGCGGCCGGCCTCGGTCGTGATGTCGGCGGCCACGTGCTTGACCCAGGGCGCCGTTGCCGCAGAGCCGCCCGTGCGTGCCGCCAGCAGCTTGACCGCGGCGGCTTCGAGCGCCTCTGCTCCACGCGCGACGATCACCACGTTCACGCCTTCTTGAACCAGCGCCAGTGCGCTGCCGAAGCCGAGCCCCTTGCTTGCGCCGCACACCAGCGCCGTCTTGCCTGCGATTCCGAAATCCATGGGTTTGCTCCTTGGGCGCTAACGGCCCGACCGTGTAAAAACAAAGATGCCCGCGATGACCAGCACGGTGCCGGCAGCGATCCAGGCGGTGAACGGCTCGCCCAGTATCAGCGAGCCCATCAGGATGGTCGACAACGGGCCGACCATGCCGGTCTGCGCAGCGACTGCGGCGCCGATGCGCTCGACTGCCATCATCACCATCAACACCGGCACCGCGGTGCACAGCGTAGCGTTGAGCACCGACAGCCATATGACTTGCGGCGCCACCTCGAGCGCCGCGCTCATCGGCCGCAGCAGCGCGAACTGCGCGATGCACAGCACGCACGCCACGCTCGTCGCCAGCCCGACCAGCCGCAGTGAGCCGAGCCGCTTGACGAATTCACCGCTGTAGACGAGGTAGCCGGCATAGCTCACCGCACTCA
>JAQGMP010000564.1 GCA_028292285.1 Variovorax sp.
CCCGGTCGCGTGGTGGAGCAATTCGCCATCGACGAGCCTTATCCGCGCACGCCGGACTTCATGGTCTCGCCGCAATTCAGCCGCTACGCCAAGCAGTTGCAGGACAGCCTGCTGCGCGCCAGCAGCGTCCATGAGGAGCTGGCGCCATGACCGCGACGAACACAGTGAGCACAGCGCCTCGCGCACCGGCACGCGTTCCCCTGCTCGGGCAGCCACGCGTGCAGCGCGTGCTGTATCCCTTGCTGGTCGGCGTGGTGCTGGTGGCCCTCTGGCAAGGCCTGGTCACGGTGATGGAGCTGCCACCCTACCTCGTGCCCTCGCCCATGTTGATGATGCAGACGCTCATCACCGACCGGGTGCCGCTCGGCAATGCCCTGCTGGTGACGCTGAAGATCACGGTGCTGTCGTTCGTTCTCGCGACGGTGCTCGGCGTGCTGATCTCCTTTCTCTTCGTGCAGAGCAAGCGCATCGAGACCGCGCTGTTTCCGTATGCGGTGCTGCTGCAGGTGACTCCGATCGTCGCGGTCGCGCCGCTGATCATCATCTGGGTGAAGAACCCGACCGCCGCCATGACCGTGTGCGCCGCGCTGGTCGCGCTGTTTCCGATCATCGCCAACACCACGCTGGGGCTGCGCAGCATCGACCCCGATCTGCAGAGCTACTTCAAGCTCAATCGCGCGAGCCGCTGGCAACAGCTGGTGCGGCTGCGCATCCCGAGCGCGCTGCCCTACTTTTTCGGCGGACTGCGCATCTCCAGCGGCCTCGCGCTGATCGGCGCGGTGGTGGCGGAATTCGTGGCCGGCACCGGCGGTTCCGGCGCGGGCCTCGCCTACCAGATCCTGCAGGCCGGCTTCCAGCTGAACATCCCGCGCATGTTCGCGGCGCTGCTGCTCATCTCGCTCACCGGCGTCGGCCTGTTCGTGCTGATGGCGTGGCTTTCCAAACTCGCCCTCGGCTCATGGCACGCGAGCGAAATCTCCCAGGATTGATGACGTGACGACTGACACCATGAACGCCCCCGTATCCGCCATCGAGCAATTGCAGCTCGAACTGCCCGACCTCGACTGGATCACCGACGCCAGCCGCATCGCGCGCCTTTCGCAGGACTTTTCGTGGTTCAGCCCGGTGCTCAAGCGCCAGCTCGAAAACAAGCGCGCGGACGTCGTGGTTCGTCCGCGCACCGAAGACGAGATTCGCCGGCTGGTGAGTGCCTGCGTCGAGCGCAAGCTTCCCATCACCATTCGCGGCAGCGGCACGGGCAACTACGGCCAGACCACACCGTTGGCAGGCGGCGTCGTGCTCGACATGACCGGCTACAACGCGATGTGCTGGGTGCGCGGCGGCGTGGCCCGTGCGCAGGCCGGCATCCGGCTGGGCGACATCGAGAAGCAGACGAAGCCGATGGGCTACGAGTTCCGCTGCATGCCGTCGACCTACCGCAGCGCGACGCTCGGCGGCTTGTTCGGTGGTGGCTTCGGCGGCGTGGGTTCGATCAACTACGGCCCGTTGGCGGCGCCCGGCAACGTGCTGGGCGTGCGCGCGATGACGATCGAAGCCGAGCCGCAGATCGTCGAGCTGCGCGGTGCCGAGGCGTTGCGCATGCACCACCTCTGGGGCACCAACGGGCTGGTACTGGAGCTCGAAGTCGCTCTGGCGCCGGTACATCCGTGGCTCGAGACGCTGGTGACCTTCCCGGCGTTCGATGAAGCCCTGGCGTTTGCCGACAAGTTGGCGCGTGCATCGGGCATCGACAAGCGCGAGGTCGCATTCTTCGCGAGCCCCGTGCCCGACCATCTGGGGCAACTTTCAGACTACCTGCCGCGCGGCTGCCACGCGGTGCTGTCGCTGATCGACGAATGCGGCGAGGAGACCATGAGCGAGATGGTCGCTGCGCACGGCGGGACGGTCACGTACCGGCGCACGGCGGAAGAAGTGCAGAAGAGCAACCGGACGTTGATCGAGTTCACATGGAACCACACCACGCTGCATGCGCTGCGCATCGACAAGACGCTGACCTATCTGCAGAGCAGCTTCACGCCGGGGCAGCACGTGCAGCAGATCACCGAGATGGAAAAGTTGCTCGGCGGCGAGGTGATGATGCACGCCGAGTTCCTGCGCAACATCGACGGACTGCTCACCTGCAGCGCGCTGCAGCTGGTGCGCTTTACGACCGAGGAACGGCTCGACGAGATCATCCGTATTTATCGTGAGCATGGCGTGCGCATCAACAATCCGCACACCTTCATCGTGGAAGACGGCAAGGCCGGTGGCGCACTGCCGCCGGAGATCATCGACATGAAAAAGCGCTTCGATCCGATGGGCCTGCTCAATCCGGGCAAGCTGCGCGACTGGCCGGTGGTGGCCGCATGAGCGCCGCGGCTCCGATGAGCGCCACGATGGGCGCGCCGATGGCGAACTACGCCGCGTCCCGGCGCGTGGGCGATTTCGTCTTCATGAGCGGCGTGGTCGCGGTCGACCCGGCGCGGCGCCAGGCCGTGAGCTCTTACGACGACATCCCCGAGGCCGCGCGCGATGCGCTGCGGCCGCTCGGCTACGTGACCGGCCAGATGTCGGTCGACGTGTACGAAGCGCCCATCGTCGCGCAAAGCTGGTTCGTGCTCGAGCGTATCCGCCAACTCGCTGCCGAGCATGGCGGCACGATGGCCGACGTGGTGAAGCTGGTGCAGTACTTTCGGGACATCCGCCACTACCCCGCCTACAACCGCGTGCGCGGTCTTTTCTATCCGGGCGAGCCGCCGGTCAGCACGGTGGTGGAGGTGTCGCGCTTCTTGCCTGGCGACGCGCTGGTCATCGAGGTCGAGGCGACTGCTTACCTGCCGCGCTGATCCTCGCGCCGATGGCCGCGACGTCGCTGCAGCGCAATGGTGCAAGCGATCATCAGCAGCGACAGTCCCCACAGCGGCCAGAGCCCGAAGCGGGACACCCACCACGCATAGGGCGTGATGCCGCTGCGTCCTTCGACCTCCGCCCGCAAGACGCCGCGGGTGAGCCGCGGCAGCGACTGCACAACGCGGCCGCGGTGGTCGATAACGACCGTGGCGCCGGTGTTGGTCGCGCGCACCATGGGCCGCTGAAACTCGAGCGCGCGCATGCGCGAGATCGACAGATGCTCGTCGATGGCGACCGAATCGCCGAACCAGGCGATGTTGCTGACGTTCAGCAGCATGGTCGGCGCGTTGGCGCTGTCGCGGAAGTTCGCACCGATCTCGTCGCCGAACAAGTC
>JAQGMP010000602.1 GCA_028292285.1 Variovorax sp.
GATTCGAGCATCGTGCCGCCGATCGCCTCGAGCAAGCGCGTGCGCTCCTGGCAATGCGCGCAGCCTTCGACATGGCTGGACACGACCAGCGAAGGCCCGCTTTCAAGATTGCCGGCCGCATGGGCCAGCAAAAGATCATCGTCCGGGTGATGGTTCGTCATGGTTCAAGGCCGTCGAGCAATCGACGCAGGTGATTGACGGCAAGCCGCACGCGCGACTTGACGGTGCCGAGTGGAATTCCGAGTTCGAGCGCGATGCGGGCATGGGGACGCTCCTCATAGAACGACAGGCGAAGGATTTGCGCCTGCTCCGGCGACAACTGGCACATGGCGTCACGCACGCCGCGCTCGCGCCGGCCGGCCCGCACCTGGTCGTCCAGCGCGGGGGCCGTGTCGGCCATGTCGTCGGCCTCGGTGCCGTCGCCTTGCACCTCACGCTGCCCCTGGCGGCGGAAGTGGTCGACGCGCAAATTGCGCGCGATGGTGAAAATCCAGGTCGACACCGCAGCCTGTGCCGAATTGAACATCGCCGCCTTGCGCCATACCGCGATCATGGTTTCCTGCACCAGTTCTTCGGCCAGGCCTTCGGCGGTGCCCGATCGCATCAAAAACGCCTTCACGCGGGGCGCGAAATGCTTGAACAGCGCAGCGAACGCCTGGCGGTCGCCCGAGGCCGCAATGGCCTGCATCAACGCGTTCAGTTCTTCGCTTGTCGGCATTGCTCCGCGGGGTTGGTTCAGCGTCACGATCGACAGACGGGCGGCCGTGGCCGGCTGGGCCAGCAAGGCAGCTGCCGTGGTCTGTCGGGCGGTGTTCATACACAGTCATACGGACCGCCCGAAGAATTAGATCACGTCGAATTGCAGATTTCGTGATCCAAACGGCCAACCGCTGCGTATTGGCTTCAAGCCTTGTCCATTGGCTTGTCACCGGAGCCCGAGTATGCAAATGACGACGATCGCCGCTGCGCCCACCGTGCGCCCTCCGGCCCCCGCCCTTACCGGCGCAGCGCTGAACGTGGCGGTCATCGGCAGCGGCATATCGGGCCTGTCGGCAGCCTGGCTGCTGTCGCAAAAGCACCGCGTCACCGTGTTCGAGGCCGACAACCGCCCGGGCGGCCACAGCAACACGGTCGATGTGCCGACTGCCGCTGGCACCATCGCGGTGGACACCGGCTTCATCGTCTACAACGAGGTCGCCTACCCCAACTTGACAGCGCTCTTCGCGCACTTGGGCGTCGAGACCAAGCCGTCGGAGATGTCGTTCGCGGTAAGCCTCGACCATGGCGCGCTCGAATATTCGGGCACCGATCTGCGCGGTCTGTTCGCGCAGCGGCGCAACCTGGTTAACTTGCGTTTCTGGTCGATGCTGCGCGACCTGGTCCGGTTCTATCGGCAGGCGCCGGCGCACGCTGCCCACATCGGCCTGATGCCGCTCGACGAGTATCTCGATCTGCACGGCTACGGCCGCGCGTTTCGCGACGACCATCTTTATCCGATGGCAGCGGCGATCTGGTCGACCTCGGCCGCACGCATCGGCGAATACCCGACCGAAGCCTTCGTCCGCTTCTGCGAAAACCATCACTTGCTCAAGCTGAGCAATCGGCCGGCGTGGCGCACCGTCGAGGGCGGCAGCCGCCGCTATGTAGAGCAACTGACCAAGGGAATGGGCAACCGGCTGCGTCTGGACAACGCGGCAGTGGAGATCAGGCGCGGCGCCGACGGCGTGCATGTGTGCACCGAAGACGGTTGGGCGCCCGAGCGTTTCGACCAGGTCGTGATCGCCACGCACGCCGACCAGGCCCTGCGCCTGCTGCCCGATGCGCACGCCGAAGAAACGCGCGTGCTCGGTGCTTTCGGCTACAGCCGGAATCGCGCGGTGCTGCACAGCGACCCGGCCCTGATGCCGCAGCGCCGTGCCGTGTGGTCGAGCTGGAACTACGCATCGGACCGCAGCCGCCCCGATGCGTTGTGCGTGACCTACTGGATGAACCGGCTGCAAGGCATCGCGGACCAGACGCCGTTGTTCTTGACCCTCAACCCCATGCAGGAGCCGCGTCCCGAGCACCTGATTCGCAGCGAGACCTACGAGCATCCGATGTTCGATGCAGGGGCGATTCGCGCGCAGGACGCGTTGTGGTCGCTGCAGGGCCACAACCGCACCTGGTTCTGCGGTGCGTACTTTGGATCCGGCTTTCACGAAGACGGTCTGCAATCCGGGCTGGCGGTGGCCGAGGCACTGGGGGATGTGCGCCGACCCTGGACGGTCGCTGGCGAGTCGGATCGCATCCGGCTGCAGCCTTCGCTGGTCGAAGTCGCAAAAGCAGCCAGGGCCGCATGAAAACGCCGCAGCTGCAGTCCGCGCTCTACGCTGGACGCGTTATGCATCAGCGGATGCGGCCGGCGCGCCACCGGCTTGCGTATCGGGTCTTCTCGCTATTGATCGACCTCGACGAACTGCCGGCGCTGGCGCAGCGACTGCGGTTCTTTTCACTCAATCGGTTCAATCTCTTC
>JAQGMP010000103.1 GCA_028292285.1 Variovorax sp.
GGCTCACATGGCAGGTGGCCGGACTCGGCCCGATGCATGGCCAGGCGCATCACTTCGTCCGCTATGCGCCGGAAGGGCAAGACTACGCAGTCGAGCGCTACTCGCGCGAGGCGCGCCGGCTGCTGCATGTGCTGGAGCGGCGTCTGGGCGAGGTCGAAGGCATGGCGGGCGACTACCTCGCGGGTGACTACTCGATTGCGGACATGGCGTGCTGGCCGTGGGTGCTCGGCATCGCCTTGATCGGCCTCGACATCGCGGAGTTTCCGGCCATCGCGCGCTGGTCCGCGCGCATGGCCGCCCGGCCGGCCGTTGCGGCCACCGCCAACTCCGACCAGCTGCGACTGCCGACGGCGTACCGCGGCAAGCGCATGTCGCTGTCGCCGGAGGAATGGTCGAATCTCTTCGGCGACCGGCTGCATGACGCGGTGAAGGTCAAGGGCCAAGTCGAAGCCCGGCTCGAACCATGAAGATCGCGGTCATCGGCATCACCGGCAAGATCGGCACGCACATCGCGGCCGAGGCGGTGGCGCGCGGTCATCACGTCGTGGGCATCGCGCGGCGTACACGTGCGGGTGCGAGCAGCGATGCCGAAACATTGCCGGTGGCGCTCGCTGCACCGGGCCAAGCCGAGATCAGGCCGCTCGACATCTTCGACCCCGACGCACTGCTCGCCGCCCTGCGCGGTTGCGACGCCGTCGTGAGCGCGTTCGCAGCACCCGCCGACGCGCCGGTGCGAGTCGCCGACGCCGCGCATGCGCTCATCGCGGCAGCGCGCGCTGCCGCCATCCGGCGCCTGATCGTGGTCGGTGGCGCGGGTAGCCTGGAAGTGTCGCCCGGCGTCCGGCTGGCCGACACACCCGGTTTTCCGGAGCGGCTCAAACCGAAGGCCGACGCGCACGGCCAGGCGCTCGCAGCGCTGCGCGCGGCGCCGGACCTCGACTGGACCTGTGTATCGCCCGCCGCTGAAATCGGCCCCGGCGAACAAACCGGAAACTTTCGCTGGGACATCGATCGCCTGGTGCAGGATTCAGCAGGGCACAGCCGTATTTCGTACCGAGACTTTGCGAGTGCGCTGGTCGACGAACTCGAAAGCGCGGCGCATCTCCGCCAGTTCGCAACGATTGGGTATTGAGCTAATTTGTGAAGGCTACTTCGCGCTCACGAACACGCCGTCCTTGACCACCAGCACCGCGCCGCCATAGCTCGGATTGCGCGCCGCATCGAGGCTCCACGCGCCGTCGCCGATCACCACCGGCACCTTGTTCGACTTGGCGAGTTCGGCACGCACCTTGGTGCGGTCGGGATTGGGTCCGGCATCGCGTATGGCCTGGATGCCGATCAGTGCCGCGCTGTAGCCCATGGCGGCCCAGTTGTCCGGCGCGACCTTGTAGCGTGCCTTGTAGTTCTCGACGAAGGCCGTGTTGAGCGCGCTCGCGTTGCCGGCCGCATAGTCGGCGATCACGTAGGCGCCTTCGACCGCCTTGCCGCCGGTCTTGATGAAGCCTTGCGACGCCAGCGTCGGCGGCCCGAGCAGCTTGACCTTCGGGCCGACGCCGGCCTGCCGCACCTGCAGAAAAAAGTTGCCGGAAAGCTCGGCCGGCGCGGCCATGAAGATGGCGTCGATGTCCTGGTCCGCCAGCTTGGTGGCCAGTGCCAGAAAGTTGGAGTCGGACGACTGGATGCCCTCTTGCGACACGATGGTCGCGCCCGCCGCTTTCATGCTGTCGCGCATCGCATCCTTCTGCGCGATGAAGCCGTCGTTGCCCTGGTCGAAGACGAAGGCGATGCGCTTCACGCCGAGCTTGTCGATCGCGTACTTGCCGAGGAAGCCCATCACGTCGGTGGCGCGCGCGCCGACCTTGAAAGACCACGGTCCCGGCGTCAACACTTCCATCGACGAGGCGGTCGACAGCATCGGCACCTGCAGCTCGTTGGCCACCGGTGCGCCGGCCGTGGCCTCGACGCTGGTCGTCGGGCCGAGGATGAGCACGGCCTTGTCGCGCCGCGCGAACTGGTTCACCAGCGTGATGGTCTGCACCTTGTCGCCGGCCGTGTCGGCTTCGACGATCTTCAGGCGCGCACCGCCCGGCAGCCCTTTGGCGTTGGCCTCTTCCAGCGCCATGCGCGCGCCGTTCTGGATCGGCACGCCACCGAAGGCGTACACGCCCGAGGTCGCGTTGAAGACGCCGACGGGGAGCTCGACGACCTGCGCACTCGCCCGCAACGGCACCATGAGCGCAGAGAGAAGCGACACCGACAGCCAAGCCGGCGCCATCGCGCCTTGCGCGCGGCACACACGTTCGAAGCTCATTTTTGTCTCCTCGTTGTTGTCGCTATGCGATCAGCCCGGCCCGCCCGAAATAGTGATCGGCAATCGTCGGGTCTTCCGCCAGTTCGGCCGCCATGCCCTGCTGCACGATGCGCCCTTGTTCGAGCACCGCGGCACGGCTCGCCGTCTGCAGCGCGAGCCGCGCGTTCTGCTCGACCAGCAGGATGGTCAACCCTTCGCTGTTGAGCTGCACCAGCGCCCAGAACACGTCCTTGATGATGACCGGCGCCAGGCCGAGGCTGGGTTCGTCGAGCATCAGCACCTTGGGCCGGCCCATCAGTGCACGCCCGATCGCCAGCATCTGCTGCTGGCCGCCCGACAGCGATCCGGAAAGCTGGTCGCGCCGCTGCAGCAGCACCGGGAACAGCGCATGCACGCGCTCCAGGTCGGCCGCATCGCTGCCCCGGACGCCGGCGGCCTGTCGACCCAGCTGCAGGTTCTCGGCAACCGACAACGGCGCGATCACGCGCCGCCCTTCGGGCACCTGGATGATGCCGGCGCGCGAGCGCAGATGCGCAGCACGCCCACCCAGCGGCTCGCCTTCGAAAAGAATCTCGCCGCTCGACGGCACGATGCCCGACAGCGCGTTGACCAGGCTCGACTTGCCGGCGCCATTCGGCCCGATCAGCGCGAAGATGTCGCCCTTTTTCACATGCAGGCTCACGCCGCGCAGCGCGTGGATGCCGCGGTAGTGCACGCCGAGGTTCTTGATTTCAAGCATGGCTCAGGCTCCCAGGTAGGCTTCGACCACGCGCGGGTCGCGCCCGACCGCTTCGGGCTCGCCTTCTGCGATCAGCCGGCCCGACGCGAGCACATAGAGGTGCGAGCACAGCGACATCACGAAGCGCATGTTGTGTTCGATCAGCAGGATGGCGAC
>JAQGMP010000104.1 GCA_028292285.1 Variovorax sp.
ATCAAGCGCAGCGTCTTCGAACGGTTGATGGCGGCGTACCCCGAGTTCAACTACGTGCCGGATTCGATCGGCGTGCCCGACCAGGGTCTGCACTACCGGTTTTTCGATGTGATGGTCGATCCGAAAACACGGCGCTATCTGTCTGAAGACTATGGGTTTTGCCGCCTGTGGGAAGCGCTGGGCGAATCGATCTACGTCGATGCCAATTCGAACCTGACACATCAAGGCGCCAAGCTCTACAAAGGCGACTTCGCTAACTCGCTCGTAACCTCCCTGCCGCATGCTGTCGGCGCCCCGGTCGGCACGGCGATGAAGCTGAAGGGCGTGGAATACCTGAAGTCGAACCCGCTGGCGCCATGACCACATTTAAAATCGCTCTGTGCGCTAGCGGACAGACGCCGCGGAGCACCACAACTACCTTGATGGCGTGACTCTTGTATATAACAAAAACTGAGCCCCACCTGACCAATGTACCCCCATGCCCCGGCAAACTGGCAACTCGTATGCGCATAGCTCTACTTGAAGAAGAAGCGCCGCAAATGCAGCTTTTGGTCGCAACACTTACGGCGCAAGCGGCTGGTGATCCTGGTCCCGTGGTTTGCACCCAATTCACCAGCGCAAGGGCTCTGCGCTCGGCGCTCGAGGAAGACATCCCCTTCGACCTCTTGATCCTCGACTACAACTACGAGCAGTTCGGCGGCTTGGCGCTGCTGAGATGGCTGCGCGACGTCCGCAAATCGAAGGTGCCCGTCATCATGCTGAGCCAGCGCAGTTCGGAACGGGACATCGCCGAATCACTGACTGCCGGTGCCGACGACTTCGTCGCAAAGCCTCTCAGGCCGATGGAGATGAGAGCACGGGTCGAACGATTTCGACCCAAACCCAATACGAACGGTTGGGCAGAGACTTTCGGCAACTGGACTTTTTTCCACGACAGGGCGTTGGTCACCCTTTCAGGGTCCCCGGACCAGATTTTCGACCTGAGCGAACGGGAGTTCAGCCTGGCGACGGCGCTGTTTCGCAATCTCGGCCGCATCGTGTCGCGCTACGAATTGCTCGAAGCGACCCACCAGGCCGGCCGCGCCATGAACACGCGGATTCTCGACAACCAGGTCTTCAAAGTACGGCGCACGCTCGCCTTCGAGGCAAACGGCCTCAATCTGCAGACCATTTATGGCCAGGGCTATCGCCTCTCCGAGGCCAACACACACGGCGTGACCTCTCCGCCGCGGAACACGCCATCTGCACGACACGGAAGCGGCTTCGGCATGCGGTAACCAACCGGTCGGGTTATGCATTTTTCCGTATAGACATAATCGGCAGACCGGGTATCTTCGCTCGACACAAGAGTAAGCAGGGCTTTCGCCTTGTCGTCTTCGAAAGGTCGACCCGTGCCGCTTGCTCTTCAGGAAAACGCGCTTTTGGCCGCGCTCGCGGCTGTCGAAGCCGTGCCATGGCTGCCCGACCTTCAGGTTGTCGATTTGCCGCTCGGAATGGTCCTTGCCGAATCGAACGTCGTCATGACGCGGGTCTACTTCCCGACGACGGCCATCGTGTCATTGCTGTATTTGGCGGAAAACGGCGCATCGACAGAAATCGCCGTCGTGGGCAGCGAGGGCGTTGTCGGCGTCTCTTTGTTCATGGGTGCCAGCTCGACCCCGAGCCGTGCTGTGGTGCAAAGCGGCGGACGCGGGTTCAGTCTCCCTGCGCAGGCAATGAAGGACGAACTGAGCCGCGGCGGCCCGGTGCTTCGAATTCTTCTTCGGTACACGCAAGCCCTCATCGCGCAGATGTCGCAGACCGCCGTCTGCAACCGCCATCACTCGCTCCATCAGCAGCTTTGCCGCTGGTTGCTGCTGAGCATGGACCGGCTGCAAGGCAACGAGCTCGTCATGACGCAGGACCTCATCAGCAACATGCTGGGCGTTCGCCGCGCCGGCGTCACCAAGGCGGCTCAAGAGCTGCAGGAATCCGGGTTTATCAAGTACACACGGGGACACATCACCCTGCTGGACAGGGCCGGCCTGGAGGCGTGCTCGTGCGAGTGCTATGCCGTCGTCAAAGCCGAATACGACCGGTTGCTGCCGTTCACTATCGGCGCTCGACCGGTCTGATCATGTTTCCGCTGCCTTCGCCGGCATAAAGTAGATCAACGCAGGAACGGCGACCAGCACCAGCGCTGCGGGCACCGAAACGAACGCCACAGGAATGGCCAGAAGGTCCATCCCAATCGCGGCGATGTTCAGCAGCATGCGGCGGCGCCCGATGCGTGCAAGCACCTCGACATGTTCATTGCGGCGGCTCAGGTTCCGTGCGAGCAGCCCGTACGAAAACGCAGTGGCGGCTGCGACGCCTGCATAGCACGCGACCGACAGGGCCGCACCCTTCGTGTCGCTGACGTAGCTGGTCACGAACGGGTAGAGAGACAGCCAGAACAGCCAGTTGATGTTGAGCCACAGCGTCGCGGCGCCGACCCGGCGACCCAGGTGCAGCAGATGGTGGTGGTTGACCCAGTAGATGGCCACGAAGGTGAAGCTCACCGCGTAGCTGGCGAAGATGTGCCAGCGCGCGAACAGCTCCGAAGCATGGTCGGCCTCAGGCGCTTTCAGCTCGAGCACCATGATCGTGATGATCACGGCGATCACGCCGTCGCTGAAAGCCTCGAGTCGGCTGCTTTCCATCCCGCCCGATGAGGCGGTCTCGGTAGAGGGATCCTGGATGGGTGCCATTTCAGCCGCGCGAGGAAATGGGAGTCCAGCCGGCTGGCGGGTTCCAGTCGGTCGCGCCGTCGAAGGTGTTGAGTCCGGCCGGAACATCCCAGTGCTCCTGAAATTCTCCAGGCAGAGTGAGCGGGATCGTGGTCTGCGGAAGACCGGTCGCCATGAACAGCGCATTCGCCAACGCAGGCGCGACGATGCATGCGACTGTTTCGCTGGCGCCGCTCGGGCCTTGTGCCGAAGGAACGATGTATGACTCCACCGGTGGCATGGTGTGCATCCGCGTCACGTGATAGTCAGAGAAGAACTTCTGGTCGACCTCGCCGTCGGTGAACGTGATTTGCCCGAACCGTGCCATCGAAAGACCGAAGCCGACAGAGCCTTCCATCTGCGAGATCACGTTGTTCGGGTTGATGACCAGACCACAGTCCATGACCGAGACCACGCGGTCGATCGTGTAACCACGGCCGTCGGGCGAAACCGTGACTTCCACGACCATGGCCGCGTAGGAGCGATGCGCCGGCGCCACCGCGACGCCGCGCCCTCTTCGCCCGCCATTTTTCGATGGTGCGAGGGGTGCAAACCAGCCGGCCTTCTCCGCCACGAGATCGAGACATCCACGTTCTCGGGAGCCGACAGGCAATGCAGCACGCCGGAATTCGACCGGGTCGATCGATGCCGCGGCGGCGAGCTGGTCCATCATCGATTCGACCGCGAAAGCGTTGTGAAAGACGCCGGAGGTTCGCAGCCATGACGGACGAATCGGGTATTTGGGCGTATGCAGTTCCATGCGCCGGTTGGCGATGGCGTAAGGCTGATCGACACCGCCTTCGACCGAGAAAAAGTCGACGCCGTTGTGGACCATTCCGGCCTCGGTCAGCGTGCCGGTGGCGATGGACTGACCGGCCAGCCGGTGCTTCCATGCCACGATGCGGCCCTGGGCATCCAGCCCCGCCTCGATGCGATGGACGAACGCGGGGCGGTAGTAGTTTTGCGGACCCGCCATGTCATCGGGGCGGTCGTACATCAGCTTGACCGGGCTGTCGCTTGCGATCGCCCGGATGATGCTCAATGTCTCGATGCCCGGAATGCTGTGCGCGGTGCCGCGCCGCCCGAAACTCCCGCCGGTCATCTGCATGTGCAGCACCACCTTGTCGGGCGTGACGCCGGCCGCCTGCGACAGCAGGTACTGATCGAGCGACACCATCTGCAGGCCACCCCAGGCATGCAGTTCGCCGTCCTTCAATTGCAGGACGATGTTCATCGTCTCTATCGGCGCGTGCGTGTGATACGGCACCTGAAAGCGCGCGGTCACCCGGGTCTGCGCTTCGGCGAGCGCATCGTCGACCTGCCCGATGTCTACCGCAATGGCGCCGTCGTTGTCGTCGATGAGGGCCGAGAGTTCCTGGTAGATGTCGACCGAAGACTTGCGAAAAGCCTGCGACAGATCCCATTCGATCTTCAGCCGCTCCCTGCCTTCCAGCGCGGTCCAGAAGTCGTCCGCAACCACCGCCACGCCGGCCGGCACCTCGACCACGTATCGAACGCCCGGAAACGCCAGCGCCTGTGCCGCGTCGAATCGTTTGACCGTGGCCCCCGGGCGACTCGGCCGCGCGATCACGGCGGTCAACATGCCCGGCAATTTCAGGTCTTGCGTGAAGATGGCTTTGCCGCGGATCTTGTCCGCTGCATCGAGGCGCGCAAAGCGCTTGCCGACGAAGACGAAGGCCGATGGATCTTTCAAGGCGGCATCGGCCGGAACCGGCATGGCCATCGCAGCCGTTGCGAGCTCGCCGAACGTTGCGCGCCGACCTGTGGCGCCATGCATCACCACACCGGCCTCGATCTTGAGCGATGCGGCGTCGACACTCCAGCGCGCGGCCGCCGCAGCAAGGATCATCTGGCGCATGCCCGCGCCCGCCTTGCGCATGATCATGTAGCTCGACTGCGTCGATGTCTGGCCGCCGGTGCCCTGGCCCCCGCCGATGAGCACATTGCCGTATGCCGCACCGATGGGCGCAGCCACGACGCGAATTTGATCGCGCGCTGCATCGAGCTCTTCGGCCACCAGCGTGGCCAGGCCGGTGTAGATGCCCTGTCCCATCTCCATGTGCTTGGAAACAACGGTGATGGTGTTGTCTTCGTTCAACACGATGAACGACAGCGGATCGGGCGCTGCCGGAAAAACGATCGTTGTGCCGGGCGGCGGTGCGGCGGGCTCAGTGGCAACCGCGTCGGTGAGGGCGGCGCTCATGCGGTCGCTCCTGCATGCGTCGCCGTCAAGGTCGCCGATGCCTGGTGAATCGCCTGACGGATTCGCGCGTAGGTGGCGCAGCGGCAGAGGTTGTGTTTCATGGCCTCGTCGATGTCGGCATCCGACGGCGCCGGATTGCGCTGCAGCAAGATGGAGGCACTCATCAACTGTGCGGGCTGGCAGAAGCCGCATTGCGAAACATCGAGTGTTTCCCAAGCCTCGAACAACGCATCGGCGACGGGCCCTTCAAGACCTTCGATTGTCGTGATGGATTTACCGGTCACGTCGCCGCATGTGACCTGGCATGCATGCTCTTGCGCGCCATCGACCGAGACAATACAGGCACCGCACACGCCGTGTCCGCAACCGAATTTTGTTCCGGTGAGATCGAGCCGGTCGCGCAGTACCCACAAAAGCGGCATCTCTGCCGGCGCGCTGATATCGCGGGTTTCCCCGTTTAAATTGATTTGCATCGTGACTCCCTTGTGTATGTGTCGCCGCGGTCCGCATGCCATGCTGTCGAACTCTTCGGCGCAGGCAGTCTGCAGTGAACGCAGTCAAAACAGAAGCCCACAAAATGAAGAACATCTTTTCATCAATGAACGAATGACCAGGCGATGAACGGGCTGTCGAACCTGCATGACATGGTGCTTTTTGTGGAGGTCGCTCGTACGCGAAGCTTCAGCGCGGCCGGCAAAAATCTCGGCGTCCCGGGTCCGACCTTGTCGCGCCGTATCGCGGCGATGGAGACGCGCTTCGGCGTTCGTCTGTTCGAGCGCTCGACGCGAAGGGTCGAACTGACCACTGCGGGCCAGCGCTATTTCGACCGTTGCGGGCACTTGGCCGACGAAGTCAAGCTGGCTGAAGAAGCGCTGCTCGATTCCACCCAGCAGATCGCCGGCCACTTGCGCATTTCGATGCCCGTCGATCTCGGGCTGCACCTGATCGGCCCTGCGTTGCACGACTTCGCGATCCGCTATCCGGTCATCACGTTTTCGTTTGACTTGTCTTCTTCGCACCGCGATCTGTCCGAAGGCAAGGTGGACGTGGCTTTTCGGCTTGGCGTGGTCAAGGAAGACCAGCTGATCGCAAGGAAGCTCGGCTCGGTGCGGCGCGCGCTGTTCGCCTCGCCGGCTTACCTCAAAAGCCATGGTCATCCCTTGCTGCCCGGCGACCTGAGCCTGCATCAGTGCATCGGCGTGCCCGACGCCGCGGCCGCGCTCGCGTGGAGGCTCTCCAACGGCATCACGTCGATCGACGTGCCATGCAGCGGACGATTTGCAACCAACAACGTCGGCATGATGCGGGTGCTTGCCGAACGCGGTGCCGGCATCGCCGCCTTGAACCCTGCGCTCATCGCCGAGGCGCTCAACAACGGTGCCCTGGTCGCGGTGCTGCCGACGTGGGTACTGCCCGGGTTCCCGCTGTATGCGGTGACCACCTCCCGCATGCAGCCGACGCGCGTCAAGCTCATGCTCGACTTCATGGGCACGCGACTCAAGTTCGATGCTTAGAGCAAGGTCAAACCGACCCAGCCGACAAGTGCGATCGCAGCAATCGGGACGACATTCCGAAAAACGCGCGTCCAGAAGGGCTGCTTTCCCCACATGCGCTCCACCTCTTCCAGGGCAGCGCGCAGTACCTCGGCTTCTTCGGCATCAGGACGCATTGCCGCCCAATGCGCCTTCAGACGACTGCGAATCATCGTTCAACAGCCCATGACGAGGATGCCTTGCCGTTGCGGGCTTGCCTGAACAGGGACAAATGAATCAACGAAACGAATACGACTTTCATCCGCCGGATGCTAGGCAACGTCCGCGATCGCCACCAGCCTCACGGAGCGCAATTCACAATTCCGAAAACAGCAACCCGGCTCACCTGAGCCGAATCGGCTAAACGTGCGATTTCGCCACCAGATGGTCCAGGAACGCGCGGATCTTCGATGACTGGCGGCGTCCCGGCGCATAGAGCGCATGCACTTCCAGCGCCGGCAACCCGCACCCGGGAAGCACCACGGAGAGCAGGCCGTCGGCCAGAGCCCGGTGGGCAAAGCGGTCGGGAAGCAAGGCGATGCCAGCGCCCTGCACCGCCGCGATGGCCAATACCTCCGGGTCGTTGGAATGCAGCGCAATGCGAACCGGCCCGATGCGCTGCCGCTGCCCGTTGGCATCGACCAGTTCGAAATGCGCGGCGCCCGTGTCCGGCCGAAAATCCAGGAGCGTGTGCGCCGCCAGATCGGCGACCGTTTTGACCACCGGATGCTTTGCCAGGTAGGCAGGCGCTGCGCAGAGCATCACGCCCTCACGCGACAGGCGCCTTGCCAGCAGTTGCTCGCTCCCCGGCGAGCCGATGCGGATGGCAATGTCGGCCTCGTCGGCCAGCAGATCGACTTTCCGGCTCGACAGCTCGAGTGTGATCGAGACCGCAGGATGCAGTGCCATGAACGACGCCAGCGTCGGGGCAACGACCGCGCGTCCGAAGGTATTGGGCGCGGTGATGCGCAACCTGCCCTGCAGCGGACCATCGCCGCCGGTCAACCCGCTGACTGCTTCTTCGATCTCGCTGAGGGGACCGCGGATGTTCACAAGCAGTTCGCGGCCTTCTTCGGTGAGCGCGAAGCGCCCGTTGCCGCGGTGCAGCAACCGATGGCCCACGGTGGCTTCGAGCCGCTGGATTTGCCGGGTAACGGAAGTCTTGGAAAGCCGCATGGCCCGTGCGACGGCCACGAGGCTGCCCAGGTCGATCGCGTTGGCGAAGAGCCTCAAATCGGAAAGAAGGACGTCCTGGTTCGCGTTGGCTGGGAGATCGACTGGCATTTCGAGATGCTAGCCACTCCGGATGAATCGGGCGAAGGCCTGAAATTCGCTTGAAGCACGCAACGATCGACAGCTTCGCTCCAGTGACGAGCGCGAGGCGGCCCGGGTCTCCCTCTAGTGGGCCGCGGGAACCGGTGATGCAGCAGATGCGGCCGGCGCACCGAGCCAGCTCGCCTGCCAGCCGCCACCGAGGTTCTGGATCAAGGCCACGGCCGCGTTCTGCCGATTCACCTGCAATTGCACCAGCGTGCGGCGCGCGCTCAACGCCGCAGCCTGCGCGGTGACGACATCGGTGTAGCTCACCTGCGCCGCACGGTAGCGGTTGAGCAGTTGCTGCTCGGTCTTGTCGGCGGCGAGCGACGCCTGCAGGCGCAATCCCTCTTGCTCGCCCAGCGTGGCGGCCGCGGTCAGCTGGTCTTCGACCGACTGGAAGGCGACCAGCACCGTCTGCCGATACCGCGCCACGCTGGCGTCGTAGCTGCCCTTGGCCTCGTCGATGCGCGCACTGATCGCGCCGCCATCGAACACCACCTGCGCCACCGACAGGCCGAGCGACCACAGCGTGTTCGCGGCGCTGAACAAATCGCCGACGCGGCTCGCCGAACTGCCGACCGAGCCGCTCAGGCCGAAGCTGGGAAAGTACGCCGTCCGCGCGATGCCGATCTGCGCATTGGCCGAGGCCACGTCGCGCTCGGCCGCGGCGATGTCGGGCCGCCGTTGCAGCAGCGTCGACGGCACGCCCGTCGGCACGCCCGGCACCGTCGGCGTCCATTTGGCGACCGGCACGCTGAAGTCGTTGGGCGCGGCACCGATCAGCACCGCGATGGCGTGTTCGAGCGTCGCGCGATTGCGCGTCAGCGACACGCGATCGGCACGCGTGCTCAGCAGTTGGGTCTGCGCCTGCAGCACGTCGGTCTGCGCCGAGATGCCGGCCTGGTAGCGGTTGTTGGTGATCTCGTAGGCGCGCTCGTAGCCGACGATGGTTTCGTCGAGCAGCACGATCTCCGCATCGGTCTCGCGCAACGAGAAGTAGTTGGTCGCCAGGTCGCCGATGGCCGACAGACGGGCCGAAGCCAGGTCGGCCTCACTGGCCTGCGCACCGGCCTGCGCGCTGGTCACGGCCTGCCGCAAACGGCCCCACACGTCGGGCGCCCAGTCGACACCCAGCGTGGCGGAGAAAGCATTGGACGGCGTCGTGCCCGAGCTGCTCGATCGCAGCGCGCCGCTGCGGCGCCCGCTGCCATCGACGCTCACCTGCGGAAACAGCGCAGCGCGTTGTTCGCGCACCAGCGCCTGCGCTTGCGCGTAGTTGCCGACGGCGGCGGCGATGTTCTGGTTCGACACCTGCACGCGGGCGGCGAGTTCGTCGAGCGTGGCATCCCCGAAGAGCTTCCACCACTCGCCGCGATCGAGCGCGTCGGCCGGTGCAGCGGGCAGCCATCCGGCGGCGGCGGGCGCCTCTTTGAAGGCGGCCGGGTTGGCGGCGGTCGGGGTTTCGTAGCGCGGGCCGATCGCGCAACCGGTGAGCGACAGAACGAGCACGCACACGGCGCTCAACGCGAAGGGAGTCGAAAAGGGAAAGGATGGCATCGAGGCAGTCATACGGGTTTGGGCTCGGCATCGATCGCCCGGGCGAGTTCGCGTTCGTGGGCGCTGCGGCGGCGCAGCTTGTCGAGCACCAGGTACACGACCGGCGTCGTCAGCAGGGTAAGGACCTGGCTGGCGATGAGCCCGCCGATGATCGCCACGCCCAGCGGCCGGCGCAGTTCGGCGCCCTCGCCGAAGCCGATCGCGAGCGGCAGCGCACCGAGCGCGGCCGCCATGGTCGTCATCAGGATCGGGCGAAAACGCAGCAGGCACGCCTCACGCACGGCTTCGAGGGGCGACAGCCCGCGCGAGCGTTCGGCCTCCAGCGCGAAGTCGATGATGAGGATGGCGTTCTTCTTCACGATGCCGATCAGCAAGAACACACCGATCAACGCGATGATCGAAAACTCCATCTTGAACAGCAGCAGCGCCAGCACCGCACCGACGCCCGCCGATGGCAAGGTCGACAGCACCGTGATCGGATGCACCAGGCTTTCGTACAGGATGCCGAGCACGATGTAGATCACGACCAGCGCGGCCAGGATGAGCATCGTCTGCTGGCTTTGCGATTGCTGCGCGCTCAGGGCCGTGCCGGCAAAGGCGCCGCGCACGTTGGTCGGCAACGCGATGTTGGCCTCCGCCTTGGCAATGGCCTCGCGCGCATCGCCGAGGTTCGCGCCTTCCGCCAGGTTGAAGGAGATGGTCGTGGCCAGCTCGCCGTCTTCATGGCTGACCGACGTGGCGACCGAGTTCTCCATGAACTGCGCCACCGACGACAGCGGCACCAGGCTCGTCGCCGTGTTGCTGAGCACGTTGCCGGTCGAGGCATTGCGCGAGCCGGGATTGGCCGACACCGGCACGGTGCTGGTGCTCGAACCGGTCGCTGTCGAAGCGGCGGCGCCAGTGGTGGTTTTGGTGGCCGTGCCCGTGGTCGCAGTCGTCGAGGTGTCCGCCGTTTCGGTCGTTACCGTTTGCCCGGCGACGACCGCGGTGCGCGTGGCAGGCACATAAACGTCGCTCAGCGCGTTGGGGCTTTGCGAATAGCGCGGCGCCCACTCCATCACCACGTGGTACTGGTTCAACTCGGTGTAGATGGTCGCGACTTGGCGTTGCCCGAAGGCGTTGTACAGCGCGTTGTCGATGGCCGACGATGTGACGCCGAGCCGCCGCGCGCTGTCGCGATCCACCTTGGCCACCGTCTCCACGCCGTTCTCTTCCTGGTCGGTGTCGACATCGGTCAGCACCGGCTGCAGCTTGAGCTCGTCGGACAGCTTGATGGCCCACGTGCGCAGATCGGCCAGGCTGTCGCTCT
>JAQGMP010000105.1 GCA_028292285.1 Variovorax sp.
GCCCTCCTCCGCCAGGCGGAGGCAGATGAACTTCAACATTCGAAGGACTGCTGCGCGCGAAGCGCGCGGCCTGATCGATGTCCGCCGTGCAACGCACGGCCATGCATGTCGGCCGCGTCCAAAGATGAGGCAAAGGCAGGAGCCACGAAAAAGCAGCGGCCGTCGGGCCGCAATGAAGCCGTGCGATGCACGGCCCCCGGACCTTTACATCAGCCCGGTCGCGGCCATCGAGAGCGTTGGGCGGCCCGAGACGCTCACGTGGTCGATCACGCGCACGTCGACCAGCAAAAAAGCGCCGAAAGCGTTGGCCTCTGTCGCACGCCAGTTGCTCCTGCCACAAAGGTCCACGACATGTCCCGTTGCGCGAGCCATTTTCGATCGGGGCACTTGGCGCTGTCGGTCGACGCAGAAAAAAGGCCCTGCGCCCGTGAAGACGCAGGGCCGGGCACTGGCCCGGACTAAACCGAACCCTCGACACGCGAGCAACGGGCCCGACGCCAATCTAGTCTTCAGGGCAGCCCGTTTCCATATGCCGTACGACCATTGAACGAATGGCTGTCGGCTGCTTTACCCTTGCGTCATAGGGTCGCGCCATGCCGGGGGACCGTGTTGCCGCAAACGCGCTGCAGCAGCAACAGTCTGATCACGACGCCAGCCGGTACCAAGCTGACGCTTCCCGTCCTGTCAAATGATCGCCTTTGAACATTCGATAGCAACCGGACTGCCCGCAAGGTGAATAAACTGATTCATTGACAAGCCAGAAAGGCCGTCGCCCGCCTTCTTGATCGCTGATCACATGCAGTGACCAGCCCCGCGGTTGCCGCGGTCGCATACGCGGCGCCCAAAGGATCGGAACGCTGGGCTGATGTTGATCGGAACTGAAACGCTACGCAGCACCCATGAATGTTTCGAGGCTCGCGTGCAATGCGCACGGTGTGCCGGATAACGCAAGCATGCTCGAACGGCTTGAACATCGGCCGGGCCATCTCAGTCGGTCTGGGCGCAGGGCGGTCCTTGGACTTCAATCCGACTTCGGACGCAGGTATATCGCTGCCGTAGCCTTTGTCCGCGGGGGGAAAGCGCATCCCCTTCATGGCACGCGCGCGCGTAACCGTTCGATCCTGTGTGCGGCAGCGCGCCGCTTGGTCTTCGTCAACATGCCACGTACTGCCGCTTTAGCTGACGACCCCTTCGACAAAGCCGCGTAGCCACGGCTTGCATTAAAGTGTTGCCTCGCTGACACCGTCAGCCGCTGGGGACCAAGTGGAAGAATCACGCAAGCTCGATGGCATTGAACGGGCGTTGAGGGAGCTTGACGCCATTCTTGGAACCAAGGAGAGCGACAGGAGCGAAGTTCCTTTCTATGGCCCTACTCGCCTGGCATCCATGTCAGAAACGGACCAGGCCATGGCGCTCCAGTCCGAGCAAGCCCGCTACGAGGCAAACCCGCGGGCGTCGGCAGTTCATTTTTGCCTGAGCGCTGCAGTCGCCCTGCTGGAAGTCAGTCAGGCGCTTCTGACTGAGTCTGCTGACCCGACGCCGCAAGAGCGCGAGCGCCAGTGGAAAGCGCTGGTGGCCTATATCAAGACCGCAGGTCGATCCGCATACCGTGCTGCGTCCATCCTGACCGACCGGCAAGGCGCCTGATCCGGTTTCGCTCGGCGCGGCGTATCGAGTCACCCGCGACGTCGGGCGCGCCGTCAGACCGGCCAGTCGATCACGGACTACTCAGGCCCTAAATCTTCACCCCGGCTTCACATTCGCGTGGCATCCTTCCCTCGATTGCGCGCGGCGTTGGCGCTTGAACGCCCGGTGCCCGATGGAGTTGAGCACCATCAACATCGGATTGCAGGCGGGCGTGATCCTGATAGTTTTCGAGGCTGGTGCTCATGCCATCTTGGCGACCTTGCTGGCAACGCCGCCCTTCAAATGGGCGATGCGCAAGCGACGCCCCGGACCAGGAATCGAAGGCCCCATATGCGTGTGTGAGAACCCGAGGCGTGACGTTTACTCCGGCGCCTTGACAGTCACTGCTTTCGAGGCCCTGCACTCGAAACAGACAAACTGGTTGGAGTTCAAGATGCGGCGGGTGGTGCCTTCAGATCGTTCCTTGTGCACGCCGCATAGAAAACAGGACATCGTGCTGCCGAGACGGCTGACCTTGAAAGGCGACCCGGATGGCTTTGATGTATGTCGAAGAGGGTTGGCTTCATCGTTCGATGCCGAATGGGACGCGCGCTTGGTCATGCTGACATTTCTGAAAAGGTCCCATTGAAAGCTCGACCCTGCAGGTTGCCGGTCGGTGAAATTCAATCGGGCCCGTAAGAAAACGCTGCATCTCTATTTCGTGGACGGCACCGCCGCGCCCGTGCGCGGCGTACACCCGCCAGCTGGTTTGTCCGGCCTGCAGCGCGAACAAGTGGTCCTGAGCTTTGTCGGCCAGCAAGGACGCTTCCAGCGCGCGGACCTGGTGGCACTTTCCAGGCTCAGCGGCGGGCACGCCAAAATGCCGCTCAAGCGCCCGGTGGCTTCTCGCCGGTTGCTGCGCCAAGGGAGTCGGCGCGGATCGTTTGACACTCCGTCCACGCCGGCCGTCGTTGGGTGAGACTAGGTTGGACTTCGGGATTGGGGTGCGTTGTCTAAATAATCAGACCAATCAACCACTTACCCGCGATGAATGAACTGACTTTGGGGTTCAGCTGGCAGCGTCCAAGCTGCCCGATCCCCGTCCTAAGCGCCGGCGCCGTGACAGTCTGTCGATCGACGGAGCAGAGCGGAGCGCCGTCAGAAGCCTGAGCCCGATGCGCGAGTGACGGCGCTTGGGATCCTGCACGCCTTCGATCGGATGAGCTGCGCCGTGCGTGATGCGGCCGCGTGCCACGGTGTATGGCACCATTTGCGGTGACCAGGCAGCTTGATGGAGAGAAATCCGGAATGAAATCAGCGGGTGCCGCCACCTTCGACGCGTCCTACTATCGCCGCTACTACTTCGACAGAAAGACCAGCGTGGCAGACCACCGGCACATCGAGCGCCTGGGTGCTTTCGTGTGCGCCTACCTGAAATACCTTCGACTGCCCGTGCGGCGCGTTCTGGACATCGGCTGCGGCGTGGGCCAGTGGCGAGGGATCATCGCGAAGCAGTTCCCGCAGGCGAGCTACCGGGGCGTCGAGTTCAGCGAGTACCTGTGCGAGCGCTACGGCTGGGAGCGCGCCTCGGTGGTGGACTATCACGCGAAGAAACCTTTCGACCTCGTGATCTGCCAGGGCGTCCTTGCCTATTTGAGTCCGTCGGACCTCAAGCTCGCATTGCGCAACCTCGGCAGGTTGACCAACGGAGCCCTGTATCTGGAAGCGGTGGCCGCCGAGGACTACAAGCGCGGTGTGGTGGACGAGGAGCTGACCGACCCGGGGCTTTTTCGGCACAAGGCCGCCCTGTACCGGCAGGGGCTGGCCCCGCACTTCAACCAGCTGGGCGGCGGCGTCTGGCTGAGCCGCGGCGCGGAGGTGCCGGTATTCTCCATGGAATGCGCGGCCCAATGAGGTTGAAAAAGGGGCCTCCAGCGTGACCACATCCAGCAAGTTTCCGGAATCCGTGGACGCTGCCGTCCGGCTGCTGCTGGCCGTGATGCCAGATGTGGAGCAGGCCCGAATTGCAGGCATGGCCAAAGACGATCTGGTGCTGCTGCACTTCGGTCTTGGCATGTGGATCCGCAACAAGCTGGGGCTTTGGCAAGGCAACCACGTTTTGCTGGCATCTTGCGGCGGCCTCGGTCCGGACGACACATCGGCCGTGGTGATCGAGGCGATCTGGCAGCACCTTCGCGACTTGGAGCCCAAGCTTCACTAGCAAACGGCGTTGCCAGCAAAGTCCTTCCTGGACAGCAAGAAAAATCACCGCGCCAGCTTCATATCGCGGGGCTGCCTTTTTCCTTGTGGCAGACCCCATGGAGGATCCGGAACCCGGAGGTTTGCGCTGGACGCGGCCGAGGACACCGTTGGTGGACAACGAGCTGTCGATCAGCCCGCCGCAGGCATTGGCGAGTACCGGCAGTTCACACGCATCCTGGTGCTGCCCATGGGCTGCGTCCATGTAGACCGGCGCAACACGACCGCCTGGCCGTCGAGCAATGCGGTGTTGGAGGACCGCATCAGCAGGGACTCGGCCTGGCGCAAAAACGGAGCGGCACCCTCGATATCAAAGGTCACGGCAGCGAGATCCGCCGTCACCACGTCGATGGCGACATAGCCTTGGAACCTGCTGACGGATGGAACGGAAAGAAGCGGCACTGGATTGATCGTCATGAACGGTCATTTTCTCAGCATGGTCGAACGTTCCGATGTTTTGAATTCGAGACCCTGCCGCAGGGTCGGAGACGCTTGGCGCACGGAACCGGGTACGGCGGCCGTGCGATGCGGTGGTAGACCGGAACTCAGGGCAACG
This sequence comes from Variovorax sp., assembly GCA_028292285.1. Classification (GTDB taxonomy): domain Bacteria; phylum Pseudomonadota; class Gammaproteobacteria; order Burkholderiales; family Burkholderiaceae_C; genus Variovorax. Next base: position 4,442 of record JAQGMP010000105.1, read on the forward strand.
GGAGCCACGCGCGCGCCGAGCAGCCGATGCGAAAATCAATGCTCGGGTGCGGGCCCTGGTTGAACTGCTTTGCTTCCTAAGGAGAGGGCCTCGATCATCGTGCCATCGGCCTTCTGGTCCCCAGCGACGTCCGCTACTTCCTCGCACCAGATGGGCGTCCGTCCGCGCACGGCACCCAACATTGGCGTGCCAATGACCGCCCCGGTTTGACCGCTCCCCCGACCAGCAGCTTGTGCGCCTTCTTGCCAGGATGCGGCGTCCGAACACCACCTCGGGGGATCCAACTTCAATGCTTTGCTTGGCTGGCGTCCGCCGCGCCTGCTGACCTTCGCGAGGCTTGTTGTGCGCCCGCCTCATCGCCGCCGCACTACCAGATTTGCGCTGCGGAGATCAGAACTTCCCGCTTGGAACTGGCCGCCGCCAATTGCAGGGCCAGGTCACACAGCCGCTCCATATGCCGCGCAAGCGTCTGTAGCTCCGTCGCTTCGTCGGCGTGATGCAGCTTGGCCAGGGCCTCGTCGGTCACATGCACAAGGATGCGCCCGTCCGCCGTGCGAATGCTGGTCGTGTACCGCACCGGCGGCTCGGACGCGGCCCGGCAGCGTGGCAGCAGTACGCCACTGGGCGCATCGCCGGCCTGCGAGACGTCCGGCTCGCCGGCATAAAAGCTCTGCTCTCTACGCCATGCGGGTTCCGCCGGGCTCCGCTCGTGACCGTAGGGATGCACGGTGGATGAACGAGTCATGCGAGTCTCCTCAATTGCGGCACCACCGCACGGGCAAGGCGCGTGCCGTGCGGGGATCTGGGCCTCGCCGCGTCTGCTGGCGCCTTTGCTGCACCGTACTTGTTGGCGCATCGGCGACCTCGGTCAGCGGCCTCTATGCCGCAGGCGACGCCACGCAGGGCTGAACCAGTTCGTAGCGGCGGGTCTTGGTCGACAGGCCACTCTCGCTACGATGGGGAACGCCGCGATCAACCGAGCTTCCATGAGGAGAAGGAGGAGGAGGATGGACTCATCCATTTTGTCCGTTACGGAGACATTCAGCGGCAGTCGGCAACTTGCAAGTTTCCCAAGGAGTGGATAGCCATATCTTCCCGCGGTGCGTCGTGCGCCGGCTCCCGGCAACCTGTGTGCCCGAGGCAGCGGCGCGGCCGTCACTTCACTTTGCAAGCGGAACCGCGGTCGGCCTGATCATGAGGTTGAACCGCGAGAGCAGATTTTTGCTTGCCAAGGCATCCACTTTCACTTTTTTGCGGCAGAGCTTGCGCCCGATCCAGGATTCTTGCGACGCGACAACCTGGCGCGGCTTGCCCGCAAAATCAGGCAACGAGCTCACAGGTGATGGTCACCCGTCGCTCCCTGGAAAGCATCCTTGGTCGCCGTGGGTAATGGCCCGCCGGCAGCAGTCCGGCGCGGCACGCCGTTTGCTCGCCCCGTGGGGGTCCAAACCGACGGAGCAAGCATGAGCAAAAAGCAGGATTTTCTACGCAGCGAGCAGTCACGCGACAAGCATCCGGAACGAGATCAGGTTGGGAATCCCAGTGGGCCGCCCGCCGGCCCGGACCCCGCCGCGTCGGCTGTCAGTGGACAGGCGCCCCACACGGGCAAGGTCATGAACGACCACAACAAAATGGGGAACAAAACGCCTACCCAGACGAACCAGGGCCAGCGAACGCCCGAAAGCCGCCACGACCGTCAGACCATGGGCGCTGGACCTCAGAACCAGATTTCCGCGCGCAAAGGCGGCGGCGGCGCCGGCCGCACGCCGAGAGGTGCAGGCTAAGGGCCGCGCCGGCGCCATGGCCGCCCCGCCTGTGCCTCGCCCGCTCGTGCCAAGAGGCGTGCCGGTGGTCCCGTTAGCTCTCAGACAAACCGGGCGCGCCATGTCGTCAGCACCCCTGCCCTTTCCACAACTTGACGCCCTGGGCAGGCGGTCCGGCGCGCGCCAGGCGCGGTGTGCCGCACGGGTGCGTGAAGTCGGCCAAGTGGCCCATGTAAACGTTCCAGGCGAAAAGCTTCCCGATGCGATGCGATGCGACTCGCCGGGAAGGAGCGTGAGGCGCTGGCGCCGCGCCGGAGCCCTGACACTTTCGCTGGCACTTTCGCGGGCATGGAGCAGGGCAGCGCCATCTTGTGCGTGGACGGTGGCGTGGCCATCCCGCTCGCGCGGTCGGGGGTGCAGCCCTTCGGCGCGCGCTGTGTACCTTGCCAAAGAAAGTACGAAGCCATGAACTCGATGAGCGTGCGCGGTGCCGTACCGCTCTGACCGTTTCGATCCTCCTGTCCTGGACAAGCACCGCATGCTCACCATCCACCATCTCAACTGCGTTTCATCGTGCCCTCTGGGCGGCCGCTTGATGGATGCACGCAGCCCGTCTGTGCTCCAGCGTGGCAGCCTGTGCTGCCATTGCCTGCTGCTGGAGACCGAACAGGGGCTGGTGCTGGTCGACACCGGGTTCGGGTTGCGCGACGTGCACGATGCGCCCAGTCGGCTCAGCGGCTTTTTCCTGCGACTTCTCTCACCAGACTTCCGCGAGGAAATGACGGCGGTGCGGCAAATCGAGCGACTTGGCTTTCAGGCACAGGATGTGAGGCACATCGTGCTGACGCACCTTGACTTCGATCACGCTGGCGGACTGGACGACTTCCCACGGGCGCAGGTACACCTCATGCGGCTCGAGCGTGACGCCGCGCAGGCGCAACTCACGTGGCTCGACCGCCAGCGCTTCCGGCCGCAGCAATGGGGCAGCCGTGACCGCTGGGAGGTGTACGGCGCCGGGACCGGCGGTGAGGTCTGGTACGGCTTTGAATGCGTGCGCGACCTGCAAGGCCTTCCGCCTGAAATTCTCCTGGTGCCGCTGCCCGGCCACACGTTGGGGCACGCCGGCGTGGCAGTGCGCGGGCCGGCTGGCTGGGTGCTGCTTGCAGGGGACGCCTACTTCTATCATCGGGAGATGGACGCGGAGCATCCCTGGTGCACCCCAGGCTTGCGCCTGTATCAGCGGCTCATGGAGAAGGACCGGCACGCGCGCCTGGAGAATCAACACCGCTTGCGGATGCTCAGCCAGCGCGTCGGCGCGGAGATCCAGCTGCTGAGCGCTCACGATCCTCTTGAGTTTGAAAAGGCTGCGGGCAGGGCCATCGGCACGGCTTTGCCGCCACTTCATTCTCGGCAGAATTTGCAATCTCCAACTCATGCCTCCCGCGCGAGCGGCCCTACTCAGCGGCAGTCATAGGCGCTGCCGTGTCAATTTTCCAGCGGATGCCAAAGTCACCCAAGGGGCCCCAAGGCTTCAACCTGGCATGGTAGCGGCGAGCCATGCGACGGCGCTGGCGTGCTGAGTGGCTCCGAACTTTGGCGCCTCATGCGCCTTAGAACTCTTTCACATCGTTCAAGGACAAAGCATGGCCTCTGCAAATAACCCCACCAAGCAGCCCAGACGCGAGTTCCGCAACATCCACATGCTGAAGGATCTCCCCACATACAAGTATCCATCCGCAGCGATCGTTTCGATCCTTCATCGGGTCAGCGGGGCCATTCTTTTTGTTTTCCTGCCCTTGCTGATCTGGATGTTAGACCAGTCGATCGCCTCGCAAACAACGTATGGACGCCTTACCTCCGTGTTTGTGACTGGCATCGGAATCGTGCCGGGATGGCTCATGAAGGTGCTTGCCTTGCTGCTGATCTGGTCTTATCTGCACCACTTCATCGCAGGCTTGCGACACCTGTGGATGGATGTCAGCCACAAGGCGGTGACCAAGAGGTGGGGGATGTCGTCCGCACGAGCGGTGCTGGCGCTGAGTGCGCTGCTCACGGTTCTACTGGGCGCGAAACTCTTTGGCCTCTACTAGTACGTCGCGCGCTCACCCATGCGACGAGCGACATAGCCGCGTGGTACCTTCAGCAAAATCAGTCGCGTAGCCGGGCGCGAGTTATTCGCGCAACCTGTGCAATCAACGCAGTGCAATGTCCGCACCCGCCGGCGCGGACTTTTGTGCGTTTCGCGAACTGAGCAGGCGCTGCGTCATTGCGCTGCTTTGACGGGGTTGCCGTCAAGTCGCTCACTACAACGTTATTTGCGCGGGCTGACTCCTGCCGGTCGGAAAGGGCTTGGTGCCTGGCGTTTGCACGCGTCACCCGGCGTGGAGTCACCAGAAGCATGAAGCCCCCAGCTTTCATTGCTTCAGACGCTGCTCCTCCAAAGCAGAAGTGCGGCATAGCCGGCGCCTGAGAACCGGTGATCGGCGGCAACCCGGCGCGAGACATCAGCCATAAAAAATATGGCGAACTCACGCGATTCCGGGCAAAGCGATCATGCAGCGCACGGGCACAAGTCCTGCCGCGCGATCACGTTGCCCTCCCGGAGACCGAAGGCCCGAAGCGGCAAGCAGGCAGCAGAGGTCGTCGAGGACGCTGCAGCGTCCCCGGGCCGTATCACCGAAATGGTGACTGACAGTGCTCGGAACCTGTCATCCGCCATGTCCGCTCCGCGCGACTTTCGCCCAAAACCTTCCAGGCGACAGCTCGCGTTCGTTGCAACGCATGCAAAGCAATCCGAAGTCGTGCGATCTCAAGCACGCTTTCTGCCCGCAAGGCCGCACGCTGATCCAGCATTTCCTGAAGGTTTTCGCTCATGGAAGTGGCCGTTCGTTGGTGTTGTCTTGATCGTAGAACGGTCGCCACGCACGGACGTGCGGCAAAATTCACAACACCCGACCGTTTATGACACTCAGCCGTGTCTGACAACACTGCGTGATTCGTCAGATGGTCAATGCACCGCAGTTGCGCCCAACAAGCGTCTCGAGCTCCGAGTACCCGACCTTCTGCAACTGCCCAGTTCGGCGAGTTGTTAGCTGTTGGCTCTCTGATCAGTGCATCCGAGACGGGGTGGCTTGGCGGGCGTTATATCGCGATGAACGAGTTCTCTAGGCCTTCGGGAAAGGCCATCAGAGATGCCGCCATGATCGGACAACAAAGGCCTGCAGCGTCAGTTCAGGAACATTTGTGACGCACATCCGCCCAAACAGACGGTTCGTCCGCTGAATCAAATGGCGGGCAGCGGAGGTTTTGCACAAACTCCAGTCATGGAAGTATTTTCTTCCTGATGAGGAGAAGTCGTTGCAATATTTGTTTCCCCACAGCAACCCGCGCCGCACGCTATGGTCATAGTGCTCCGCGGCAACCGCAGCAACCGCCCCCGTGCAAGCTCACGGACGTCCAGCCAAAACGCCAGCGCGCTCATCCACGCGGCGTCGCGCGCGGTAGGCGACGCAATGAACGCCATCTTCGAAGACTGCCGTGACGATTTGCAATCGCAGCGCGAGTTGAGCGACGACGTGGCCTTGGCAAGCCGCCGGAGGTTAGCCGCGATTCACCTCTGCTTGAGTTCCGCAACGGGCCTGCTCGAAGCCAGCGAAACCATCCTCAAGCAGCGCGACGGATCGACGCCGGCACCATGCGGACAGACGTTGCTACGCCTGTCAGATGATGCAGAGATCGCAGGAAGAGCTGCGCACCGAGCGGCACTCATTTTGGCGGATCTACTGGCCACCCCCGTTGGGCCCTGTGTCTGAGCCTGCCATGCGCAACCGCGCGCCGCCGCACCAGTATTTGCTAAACGGATTCACGATGACGAAGCGCCGTGAGTTGTTCGCGTTGCCGGGGCCCGCAGAAATCCGTTAGTTGCTTGGGGTCCTTGATGCCGCTGCGCACAGCAGCGGAACAGCAGACGCCGGATTACTTGTCGCCGGCTGAAGGCATGCCCTTCAGTCCCCCGGACATTGACTATTTTGATCGACAGGATGCATTCTTCATTGGAATGGTTTACGGAACTTGGGTCACGGTCGACGGCATTTCCGGAGCCGTCCGGAAATGCCCGCGCAGTCCCGCCTCGTCCGAACAAAGTCAGTCCAGGATGACTTCTCACGAGGAGCAAACGGCGCTTTGTCACGAACCACCGGCAATTGCCACCTGCCGACAGGTGGAATGCTCATCCACGGCGACGACACGCCCTAGAATTCCGCAATGGGCGATCCGCCTCGGTGTTCATGAAGCGCGCGTGACTTACCCGAGTGTTGACCGCCCTTTGCGCAAGCGGACATGCGGCCCTGCCTTGTCGCCTCTAGCGGCCATACACAAAACAATGCGTTGTGCTGAGCGAAGCGCACGACGGGCCCCATCCAGGGGGCGGACGGAGACATAATTTTGCCCATCAAAGCCACAGCAGGCACCATGGTCCGCAGGCGCATCCAGGCCGCCACTTTGGCCGCCTTCGTGTTCATGCTTGTCTATACCTGCAGCGTGATTTATGTTCAGTTGCAATCTATCGAGCGAGGTGCGCAAACCGAGGCCCGCAATCTGGCACGGGCGGTAGCCTATGGCACGGCATTGACGGGCGACCCCCAAGGGTACGTTCAGGGCCTGGACGAGCTCTACAAACGTGACATCGTGATCGTGGACACGCGCAAGAAGGGTCTGGCGGACGCCGATCCGGACGAGGTCGGCATGACTTACGACCACGATTCCGGGAACGAGGTGGGCTTGACCATCCTCGACGGAAAGGCCAGAACCTTTGTTGAACAGAATGAAAGGCATCCTGAGGGCCTCACACAAATGGTGGTGCCGGCGTTCTCGCAAGGCATGGCGGTGGGAGCTCCCACGGGAGCGGTGATACTCGAGTACACCGGAATACGCCAGGAACTGCTTGATGCGGCTTTGGCGCACATCTACCTGGTCGGTGTGGCTGGTGTTCTGTGTGCACTGGCAACGATCATCCTGGGCTTCCAGCTGGGCAACGCCGTAAAAGCCTCCGCACAAAAGATCCACCACCTCGCCTTCCATGATGAACTGACAGGCTTGTCGAACCGGGCAATGTTCAGTACCTCACTGAACGAAGGGCTCAAGGGGGCCAACGGTCTGCCAGGCGCCATCGCTGTCTTGTTCATCGACCTGGACCGCTTCAAGAACATCAACGACACGTTGGGGCATGCGGCCGGCGACCTTTTGCTGAAAGAGGTTGCGGTGCGGATCACATCCTGCTTGCATTCGGGCGACAGCGTGGCACGGTTGGGAGGTGACGAGTTCGTCGTGATCGCGCATGGGCGCTCAGACGCGGACTCCCTCAGCCAGCTGGCCAAGAAGGTTTTAGCGGCCGTTGCACAACCGTTCAACACCCACGGCCAGGAGTTCCGGGTCACCGCCAGCATCGGCATCGCCGTGTACCCCGAAGACGGCGAGGACGAGCAGATGCTGATGCGCAATGCGGACATCGCGATGTACCAAGCCAAGCAGGACGGCAAGAACGGGTTTGCTTTCTACTCGGCAGAGATGAACCAGCATTCGGTCGAGCGCCTGGCATTCGAATCAAGTTTCCGGCACGCGGTCGACCGGATGTATTTCCACATTCACTACCAACCCAAGATCGACAGTCGAACCGGACGCATCGACGGCGTTGAAGCGCTGCTACGCTGGGACGATCCGGACCTGGGAAGCGTGTCGCCGGTGAAATTCATCCCTGTCGCTGAGGAAACCGGGTTGATCGTGCCTTTGGGGCGGTGGGTGCTCAGAAGCGCATGTGAGCAGCAAGTAGCCTGGGTGAAACAAGGGCTGCATCCGATCAGCATGGCCGTGAACCTTTCACCGCGCCAGTTCGCGGACGAAGGTCTGCTTGAGGACGTCCGCTCGATACTGGCCACTACGGGGATGGCCCCGGGCTGCCTCGAGCTGGAGATCACCGAGAGCATGTTGATCCAGGAGGCTGGCCGCGCAGTCGAGTTGCTGGAGGCGTTGCGCGGTCTGGGAATCAGGCTGGCGGTAGACGATTTCGGTACCGGATATTCATCCCTCTCCAACCTGAAGCGCTTTCCCGTGGACACCATCAAGGTGGACCGCTCGTTCATCCGGGAGCTTCCAGACAACTCGGAGGACCGGGCGATCACCGAGGCGATCATTGCGATGGGACGTTCATTGTCCCTGAACGTTGTTGCAGAGGGAGTCGAGACCCGAGAGCAGGCAACCTTCTTGCGCGAGCATGGTTGTGACCAGTTCCAGGGCTTCTATTTCAGCAAGGCGGTGCCGGCGGCCGAAATTTACAACCTCTTGGAAGATCAGGAAGTCAGAGGTATCAAGTTCGGGTGAAAGTCGCGCCAGGTGCCAGCACTTTCCTTCCAGAGGCGGATTAGCTCGAGAGGTAGATGCGCGTGCTTGCGCCTTTTTGAAGTCGAGGCTCAATGCCGAGAACGTGACGCACATGCGAGCGAACCCTGATCAAAAACCCTGTGCCGTTTGCGGGCACGGGCTGGCGTTCGATCAGGTACCGTCGCGTTGCACATAGGCCCAGCCCGTGCCGATGGCCTGGCGCTGGTATTTGCAGCCCTATTTTTCTCCGCGGGCGGCAACGGCGAGCAGGTTGGAAAGGAGAGATCGGTCGACCACGTCTACGTCACGACGCCGATGGCGGCCTTCAAGGCGGTTGCTCGCCCCTTGCGAGCCGGACGTACACCCGCCAAGCTCGGCGGGGCCCTGACGAATTTCTGCGCGTCCAAGTGGCCCGAGCTCGACGCTCGGGCACGACACGGCCACTTCCGGCCGCGGTGCAGCGACGCGAGCCCGTCAGCTGGCCTGGGGCCGCCTTCGCACCGTCGGCGCGTCCGCGTCCGCCAGTGCGCGCCGCTCTGGTGAGCAGGTTCGTACACGCTCAAAGGTGATCAGGCTCAACACGTGGATGCGTCAAGGCTTGTTCAATGAAAGTGCCACGCGACGGCTGCAAGTGCGACTGCGAAGACGGCAACAAACAGGGCTACATTCCTGCGCCATCCGGCCACATTCCTTGCGCGCTGAAGCTCCCGGAATTCTGTCGAAAGTTCTTCCGCAGAGATGCGCCTTGAATGTTGGCGCGCCCAATCTGAATAGCCGTTTTTCATGGTCAGATTTTTGTCGACGCATCACATCGCGACAAGCCAACAACGTCACGGAGACAATGAACTACTCGCGCAAGCAGGCAGGCCTTGCGCTGAGACCTGACGATCGCGGTGAGGCCAGTCGCGGCCGTCCAACAGATTTGGTTATGGCAATCCGGCCGTCCTCTGCGGCGCAGCGTGAGCGCCCCACTGGCGCCGCAAGCGCAAGGACCGGGACGCCTACACCGCACTCAAAATTGGTTCGCCTGGCGCCAGATCTAGAACCACAAGCAATTCCTCACCGGAATCAAGAAAGTTGAGGCAGCCGCAGCTGCGTCGCGCAAACGATGACTGAATGCGCACCATCGGCTCAACTGCAAAGTCAGGTTGATATGCAGAGGCAACGAGCCGCGGAAAGCAGCTCGTCCTGATGTCTTCTTGGAGGGCTAGGGTTCAGACGGACGAGGCCGCAGCAATCGCAGCGATCGAGATCTTGAGGCCAGGAACCCTCACTGGAAGCTTCGCGCCCTGTCTTGCGGGAGGGTCGATTGGGAACCATTTGAGCCACTCTTCGTTCATCCCGGCGAAGTCGTCCTCTTCGGCCAGCACCACTGTCACGCTGACAAGGTTGTCCATCGAGCTGCCGGCCTCCTCGAGGATCATCCGTATGTTGGTCAGGCACTGCCGAGTCTGCTCCTGGATGGTCGTGCCTGCGAACTTACCGGTAGCCGGATCAATCGGCGACGTGCCGGATACAAAGACCAGACCCGAAGCCATCACCGCCTGGCTATAGGCTGGCGGTGGCCTCGGCGCCGCTTTCGAAAAGACGATTCTTCGAGTCATCCACTTTTCCTCAGCAGGGTTGGCCTTGGGCACAAGTCTTTTACATTCGACCTGTTGTCGATAGAAGTATGACATCAGGCTGATTCTCGGTGAATGTCGCATCTGATCGAGCACTGCGCCGCCTTTCGCCGAACGGGTCCTAAGCCTCAGCGCCGGCATGTACGCTCGCCGGCACCCGAGACGCGTTGAGCGCGAGGCGCGATGTGTCCGGCGGGGGAACCGAAACACAAGAACACGGTGCGTTCCTACAAGTCGTTTCACAGGAGTTAAACATCATTCGATTCTTTGCTTGACAACCATTCGCGCTGGTACAGAAATGCTGAAAACCTGTTTGGGAGTTGCTGCCTTCCCGGTCGTAGCTATCGCCATGTTTGCTGCAGGTATCACTTGCGCGATCATGCATGCGGCTGCCATGCCGTTCTTTTATCTGTGGGAGTGGCATCAACAAAGCCGGCCGCCCGTGGCTCGACGAAGTTGCAAGGTCCATTCAGACTCGGCACCGCAAACAGAGCGCGATTCGAACCTCTTCTGCAACCGTGCACTGGCGGGGAGGAAGCGTACCGAACGAACAATCGCGAGGAGAGCCTGATGTACGAGCTTGAATCAACCTTGGCCTGGCAAGGCAACGTGTCGCTGGCGCCCCATCCGATGAAAGGCTAAGTGCGGGCGTCTCTAGGAAGTGCAGGGTAAGAGCGAGGATTTCGCCGCCGCGAAGGAGCGTTTCGAAACGAGGAACGCGCTGGAGGATTCGTTGCTTTTTGACCTGGCGCGTCTGAAGAGAAGACCGCTTGAGGCTGGTCGCCAGACGCTCGCGTGCGTCAAGGCCCCCCGACAAGGAGAGGGCCAGCGGGCTGTGCCGACCGGCGCTGTCTTTCAAGTGTTGGGAGCTTCACAAGTCGGCATCGGGACTCGACCAAAGGTCAAACCAGGGCGGAGGATAATCCGGCGTTTCGGCCGCCAACCTTCGCGCGTCGCCGCAGCCCATTACCGGTCGAAGGAGGCCATTCATGACCGTTGAGCGTCGCAACAATGTCCGGGTCCTGGGCGAAGGCCCCGTGACCATGGTCTTTTCGCACGGCTTCGGTTGTGACCAGAACATGTGGCGCTTCCTGGCGCCGCAATATTCCGAACGCTTCAAGACCGTTACGTTTGATCTGGTCGGCGCGGGCGGCTCCGATGTCAGGGCCTACGACCCTGCGAAGTACGCGACCCTGTCGGGCTACGCGGACGACCTTCTGGAAATCGTCGACGAATTTGCTTCCAGCCCGGTGATCTTCGTCGGTCATTCTGTCAGCGCCATGGTGGGCCTGCTGGCCGGCATCCGGGCCCCTGAAAAGTTCGCTGCGCACGTCATGGTTGGGCCGTCACCCTGCTACATCAACGATGGCGACTACGTGGGCGGCTTCACTCGGCAAGACATCGACTCATTGCTCGACACGCTGGAGTCGAACTACCTCGGATGGGCCAGCAGCATGGCGCCGGCCATCATGGGCGCACCGACCCAGCCCGAACTCGGCCAAGAGCTCACCAACAGTTTCTGCCGGACCGACCCGGACATCGCCAAGCATTTCGCCCGCGTGACCTTCATGGGCGACAACCGCGCCGACGTGCCTAAGCTCATCGCGCCCACGCTGATCGTGCAGTCCAGCGACGACCTTATCGCGCCCTTGGCGGTGGGCGAATATTTGCAGCGCACGTTGCCCAATGGCATGCTGCGCGTGGTCGAGAACGTGGGGCATTGCCCGCACCTGAGCGCACCGAGCGCCAGTGCAGATGCGATGGACGATTTTCTGGCGAGCATCGGACATTGATGGATGCCTGAGTCGCCGCCCACGCTGCCGGCCGCGGAACAGCTCTTGGACGAGTTCCCCAGCGGACTGCTCGTCACCAGCACGAGCGGCCTCATCCTCAAAGTGAACCTCACCTTCTGCAACTGGGTCGGCATGACGGCGGAAGAACTGGTCGGGCTCAAACGCCTGCAGGAGCTCTTCACCATGGGGGGCCGCATCTTTCACCAGACGCACTGGCTGCCGACGCTGCAGATGCAGGGTTCGCTTTCCGAGGTCAAGCTCGACGTCCGCCACAAGGACGGCCGCACCATGCCGATGATGATGAACGCCATTCGCCGGACAGGCGCTACGGGCAGCTACGACGAGATCGCCGTCGTCGTCGCCGAAGAGCGCAACAAGTACGAGCGTGAGCTGGTCGCCGCGCGCAAGCGCGCGGACGAGCTGGTACTGAAGGAGCGAAGCGCGCAGGAAGAGTTGACCATGAGCCAGGCGCGCCTGCGGCAAGCGCTGCGCATCGGCGCCCTGTTTTTGTGGGACGTCGATGTGGCGAGCGGGCGCCGGCGCTATGAGGACGATGCCGCGCGCCTGCTCGGGTACGAAGCGCAGCGCGCCGTCACTGAGGCCATGTACGCGGGTGCCATCGCGCCGCACGACCGCGAAAAAGAGGCAGCGGCGTTTGCCCGGGCGATCGACAGCAACGACAGAGCGTCCGACAGCTATCAGAGTACCTATCGGCTGAACGGCGTGGACGGCGTTCAGCGCATCGTTGTGTCTTCCGGGCAAGGCTTCTTCGATCAGGATGGCGCTTTGGTCCAGTTTGTCGGCGTGCTGAGCGACGTGACTGAGTCGACGCGGCAGCGTGCGATGGCTGAAGACCGGGCACTGTTTGCCGAGCAGATGGTGGGCATCGTGAGCCACGATTTGCGCAATCCGCTGTCCGCGATTCTGATGGGAGTCAAGCTTCTCGCGCACGCCGAAACCGCGCCCCGTAAGGTGCGGGTGCTGGGTCACGTCACAAGCTCGGCCACGCGTGCACAGCGGCTGATCGAAGAGTTACTCGACTTCACCCAGGCGCGAGTCGGACGGGGCATCGCGGTCGCGCCCAAGCCCTTTGATCTGCATGCCTGCATTTCCACCATCGTCGACGAGCTTGCCCTGGCGTTCCCGGAGCGACGGATCGTTCACGAACGGCGGGGTGACGGGAACGTCATCGCGGATCCGGATCGCATCGCGCAGCTCCTCGGCAATCTGGTGGGGAACGCGGTTGCCTATGGCGTACCCGAAGGCACCATCACCGTCATCACGTCCGTGGACTCGACGACGGCCACTCTGTTGGTGCACAACACCGGCGACGCCATACCGGAGGCACAGATCGCGTCGCTCTTCGAGCCTATGGTGCGCGGCGTACCGGGTGACAGTGGGACGCGCAGCGTGGGGCTGGGCCTCTACATCGTCAAGGCCATCGCCTCCGCACACCGCGGTGAGATGGCCGTGACATCCTCACGCGAGAAGGGAACATCGTTCGTGTTTTCGTTTCCGCGTTGATCCCAAGCCATCGATCATCAGAAGTTCGCGTTGCCGCGCCAGCGCCGCCAAGGCTTGACCTATTCGAATGCGACTTCAGCCAAAAAAGCACGGTAGAACGCCGGCTGCATGGACGACGAGGACCTGAGCGCCTGGATCTCTGATGAACCGATACCCCGCGTCGAGCCGATGCTTGCGCGCTTCTCGGCAATCTAGGTGCGCGAGAGGAATTTCAGAATCTCGCCATTCACAGCGTCGGGATCAGTGATCGGTCCCATGTGGCCGAGTTCGTTGAATTCCAAGACTTCGACCCGGGGCAGCGCCCTGCTCAGGAGTCTGGCAACGCCAAGCGCCGAGGCGGTCGACCGCTTGCCAGCCATATAAAGCACCGGCGTGTCCAAAGCCCGGAAGGCCTCCAGGCTGGTGGGCTCCGTAAAAAGCGCATGAGCCCATCTGCGGACATTGGTCATCGAAGCAGCGATCGCGGGCTTACGTGGGCTCGGGGTAAGTTGCCACGATCCAGCGCCCATCCAGTAGTCGATGAAGCACTCAGCGGCTGCATCAGCGGCGCCTGTATCCAGTGCCCGACCGGCATCCAGCACTGCATTTCTGATGCCATCGGCTTGATTCGGGGACGGGCTTTCGGCGTCGAGAAGCGAAAAAAGCGTGGGTTCGTACAGTGCGATTGCTCGCACCCGCCCGGGGTAGGCCAGCGCGGCGATCAAGGCGATCGCCGCACCGTAGGAATGGCCGACCAGCGTGAAGGAGCGGCCGGCCGCGGCAAAGACCGGATCCAGCAGCCGAAGCTCATCGCTCAGTGAGATGCGCTGGGCGGACGGCCACTCCGGGCTCTTCCCGGCGCCGTACGAATCGGGCGCAAACACGTGATAGTTCGGAGAGAGGCTGTCCATCAGTCCGCGCCATTGCGCCGAAGAGCTCGCATTCGAGTGCAAACAGATAACGGCGGGACCCGCGCCTGCTTCGCGGACGAACGGTGCCTGCGGCATAGTTTTTCCTTTATCTTCTTTTATGAAGCATGAACGGCATGTCAACGGATTATCTGCGGATGCTACAGGGCGACACTCGCAGAAGCCAGCAGTGCCACTTCAAAGGCCCGCGTGCTGCAAGTCAAGTTCGGGGAGTATGTCGGCGCGGCCGACAACGATTCCAGCCCGGCGCGTGAGCGGGAGAATGCGCGGGAGGCAGATGAAGAAAGAAACGGCGCCCAAGGTCCGCGAGCGCGTCGGCGACACGGATGCCAAGAGCTCGCAACGCCACGTTCACCCGGCTCCTCAAGGCATAACGACCGAGCATTGTTGGATGCGACGTTCAATGTCGGCAAAGCATGCTCCAGTCACCGTAACAGGCAAGCGATACCTAGCTTGGCGGCGTCGGGACCGCGCGCAACCTTTGCCGCCGAGGAAGCGCAAGCGTATCGCTTTAGGGCAACGCTGAACGAGCACCGTACTGAAGCCTGTGCCGCCGTTTCAGGTTGGCACGACATGCCTGTCGCGCGATCCCGGAAAATGGAGCTTGCCTTGCGTGCCGGCCGCTTCAACGCCGCACACATGCTGACCTTCGCCCGCACGCGCAACTTGATGCGGTTGACCACGCGCGCTCCAGCGCGCTTCTGTTGCGCTACCCACGCGCACCGTCCTGGTTTTGTGACTGCGCTTCCGCGAGTGTTTGTAGTGGAGAGGGAGTGTCCGTAGGCCGCTAACTGAGCTGACCGGGAATCGTCTCGGCAAAATTTGCAGCCCAACTACCCGCAGGCTCAGATCCTGCCGCCTTGATGCGCTTCAACGCGGCGTTTCCCGCAACTACCGCCGCGATCTCTGTGGCTAACGGCCCCATCGCGGAAGCCACTACGACATCGTTGGCTCCGGAAGCCCTTGGCTGGACGACCGACCAGAAATATTGTCCCGGCGT
>JAQGMP010000110.1 GCA_028292285.1 Variovorax sp.
GAGCGCAATGAATACGCCGAGCGTTTCTTTGGCGAAGAGTACGAGCTCGACTATCTGATCCACACCTTTCCGAAGCCGTTTCTGTGCTGGGGCCAGGGCATCGTGATGGGCGGCGGCATCGGCCTCATGGCGGGCGCATCGCACCGCGTGGTGACCGAGCACAGCCGGCTCGCCATGCCCGAGATCAACATCGGGCTCTATCCCGATGTGGGCGGCAGCTGGTTCCTGCGCCGCATGCCGGGGCGCGTGGGGCTGTTCCTCGCGTTGACCGCGGCCAACCTGAATGCCTCGGATGCAATTTTTTGCGGCCTCGCCGATGTGCTGATTCCGCATGAGCGGAAGCAACGCGTGCGCGATGCGATCACTGCCGGCAACTGGTCGGGCGATGCCCAGGCCGACCGCGCAGCGCTGTCGAACATCCTGGCCGACGCGGCCGATCCCGAGGGCGCCCCAGCCGCGCCGCATTCCAAGGTGCGCGAGCATTTCGACGCCATCAACGCACTGATGTTCGGCGACGATTTGCATGAGATCGCCGCGCGCCTGCGCACCTCGCAAAGCGACGACTCGTGGATGCAAACGGCGTCGAAAACTTTCAGCAAGGGCGCGCCGAGTTCGGCCGCATTGAGCTTCGCGCTGTGGCAGCGCGTGCACCGCATGTCGCTGGCCGAGGTGTTCCGCCTCGAGTACCAGGCGTCGCTCGGCTTCTGCGCGCACAAGGACTTTGCGGAAGGCATTCGTGCCTTGCTGATCGAGAAGGATCGCAATCCGAAGTGGGACCCGGCGACGCTCGAAGAGATCACGACCGCTTTTGTCGAAGACCACTTGCGGCCACGCGGTGCCATGGCGCCGGAGCTCGTTGACCTGACCTGAATTCACCAAAAACATACGGAGACACCCAATATGAAAATCGCATTCATCGGCCTCGGCAACATGGGCGGCCCAATGGCCATGAACCTGCACAAGGCGGGCCACACACTCAGCGCATTCGACCTGTCGGCCGACGCCTGCAAGAAGTTCGCAGCCGACGGCTTGCCCATCGCCAAATCAGCCGCAGCGACGCTCGACGGCGCAGAAGTCGTCATCAGCATGCTGCCCGCCAGCGCGCATGTCGACGGGCTCTATTTCGGCAGCGGCGGCCAGCCGGGCCTGCTCGAAAAAATTCCTGCGGGTACGCTGGTCATCGACAGCAGCACCATTGCTGCAGCCACTTCGCGCAAGGTCGCCGAAGCCGCTGCCAAGCGCGGTATCGCCGTCATCGATGCGCCGGTGTCGGGCGGCACCGGTGGCGCCATCGCGGGCACGCTGACCTTCATGGTCGGCGGTGCCGAAGCCGACCTCGAACGCGCGCGGCCGGTGCTGGAAAAGATGGGCGCCAACATCTTCTACGCAGGTGGCGCGGGCGCGGGCCAGACCGCCAAGATTTGCAACAACATGCTGCTCGGCATCCTGATGATCGGCACCTCCGAAGCACTCGCGCTCGGCGTCGCGAACGGGCTCGATCCCAAGGTGCTGTCGGAAATCATGCGGCGCAGTTCGGGCGGCAACTGGGCGCTCGAAAAGTACAACCCCTTGCCCGGCGTGATGGAGACATCGCCGGCGTCGAAGAACTATGCGGGCGGCTTCGGCACCGACCTGATGCTCAAAGACCTCGGGCTCTCGCAAGAAAACGCGGCTGCCGTGCGCGCATCGACACCGCTCGGCGGCCTGGCGCGCAGCCTGTATGCGGCGCACAGCCTGGCCGGCCACGGCGCACAGGACTTCTCGAGCGTGATCAAGCTGCTGCAAACCAAGGCCGCGTAGATCGGCCACGCGAGGTCACGCTAAGAGGAAAACGGCCTACATCGCGCTGCCGAGGCCGCTTCCACGCTTCGGGCTCCCAATTACCAGGAGCTTCGAACCATGTCCGTTTCTTTCCGATCCACCTCCGCCGTCCGTTCTGCATGCGGACTCGTTCTTGCCGCCACCGCCTTGGCCTGCACGCCGACCTGGGCGCAGACGAAGTTGGCTTCGGCTGACCAGAGCATGTTGAAAGACATCGCGCAAGCCAACATCGCAGAAATCGAATCCGGCAAAGTCGCCGTCGAAAAATCGCAGAACGAAGACGTCAAGAAGTTCGCGCAGATGATGGTCGACGATCACTCGAAAGCGCTGATGGACGTGCAGAAGCTGGCGGAATCGAAAAGCGTCACGCTGCCGACCGACCCCGATGTCAAGCACAAGGCGACGATGCTCGAATTCAAGGCCCTAAGCGGCAAGACCTTCGACTCGCGCTACGTGAAGCAGGCCGGCGTCGGCGACCATGAAGCGACCGACAAGCTGCTGAAGAAGACCCAAGCCAACGCCAAGGATGCCGACTTGAAGGCACTCGCGGGCAAGATGATCCCGGTGGTCGAGGGCCATCTTCAGCACGCCCGCGACCTGGCCAAGATGAAGGGCTAGCGCCTTCAGGATTTCCGGGCCGACTTTTTGGCCTTCGACGCTGTCGGTGGTTTCTTTGCCGTCTTCTCGGAGTCGTCGAAACTCTGGCGGGTGGGCGCGCCGCTCTCACCCGCCTTGCGCATGTGCTCGCCACTACCGTGCTTGATGCGCTCCTGTTTGGCGTGGATGTTGGCGTATAGGCCCTTTTTCTTTTCGGTCATGTGAAGCTCCTTGCCGGATTGGCTTTGGTTTGACAGCTTCGACGCTATTTCTGCGGTGCCCTTTCGTGGCCGCCCACCGCCCCGGGCGTTCGTAGGACACGGCGCCGATCGCGCCTGCCCGCAAGAACAGCTCGATCGGGCTAACGCGTGCCGTAGCGCTCACGCGCCAGCGCCGCCCCTTGCGCCAACGCTCCGAGTTTCTTCAGCGCGATGGACCGGTCCATGGGGGCCAGGCCGCAGTTCGTGCAGGGCAGCAGTCGTTCTTTCGGCACGTACTCCAGCGCCAGCCCGATGGTGTCGGCGACCTGTTCCGGCGTTTCGACCGTGTCGCTCG
>JAQGMP010000658.1 GCA_028292285.1 Variovorax sp.
CCTGAGCGGCCTACGCTTGGCGCGGAGTGGCGTTGTGCTCCTTTGCTGTCTTAGCCAAACCGAGATCCGGCGTGGGCCACGCATGCGCATTGGCAGGTTCGCACGCGCTCTGAGGCGGACTGCTCAGGGTTCGGTGCGGCCGCTGACTGAGTGTGTACACCGCCCTCCGTGTTCATGCGGTCCCCAGCTTGGCATGATCGTGACCGTGTCTGTTGGTCGCCCATCATCGGCCCGACTTGCTGGTGAGCGCACCGTTAAAGACGTTGTGAAAGCGCGACGCCCATGCGGGAAACGACGCCGTTGGCGGCGTTACGATGGCGCATGAAACCGACTTCGCCGCCGAGCGCCTTGGCCGAGCAGCTTTACCTGCAACAGCAACTTCGTCTGACGCTTTTCAGACGATGCGAGGATCTTCGTGCCGCCATCGAAGGGGTCGGCCACGCCCTTGTTCAAGCACGGCAACTCGTCGTGGTGCGCGCTGCAACGCGTGAATCAGACGATTCGTTCTTCAGGCTACACAGCGGCCACAGCGGACACTGAGGGACACCTTCGCCGAGACGAAAGTAGGACGAGAGTATTGCAATGCACACGACAAAGGCAGAGTTTCATGCGGCCTACGATGCATGAAAAGCGGCGACCGACGGGCACAAGCGAATGATGGGCGCGGTCATGCATGGCGAGCCCCTGGACGCCTACCGCATGCACCAGCAGCTCGCGGAGACCGAGCAGCTGCACGAAGACTGGATGCTCAAGGCGGCTCCGTTCGTTCTGCGGCAGCCGTAGCGTTCCCGCCACCCTGACGTGCGCCGTCCAGCGCGGCAAGAGTGACCGGATGTGCAATCGCCATCTTGGCCTCGGCCGGCTGACCTATCGGAGCGCATCTGGCAGCTCAGCCCGACGAACAGCCGCCGTACTTCCGCGCCACCGTTTTCGTGATCGCCAGGCCCTTTTGTCCGCCTCGCGCGGCATTCGACGGTTGGAGTCTCCGAGCAACGACACGCGCGGCGAAGAGCTTGCCGAAAGAAGAGAGCTACAAAGACCCGTGAAGGCGCGGCTGGCGCCGCATCATCCCGGCCGCCTCGTCCGACGAGCCGAGCTGGGAGACGGGCAAGAACATCGGGTGCAGTTCGGCCGCGCCGACGAAGCGCCGTGGGCCCTGGCGGGCCATGAAACGGCGGGACGGACATCGCGCGGCCAGCGCGTGGGTCGCAAAGAACAAAAGCGACGAAGCGTCCTGGCTTCAGCTTGGCGCGGTGCCACTCTCACCGAGTGATGCCTCTACCCAATCTTGAGGGCGCTGGGCCAATCCTCGCCACCGCATGCCATCGTGAAGCTCCGTCCAAAGCCCGGCCGTTTCCCGCTCAGCATGCGCCTGCTCCACCGTTCCCGTGGCCTGCCTCCAATTCTCACCATCCCAGCTCGCGAACAAGTCGGAGGGCTGAGCGTTCGGAAGCGCCACCTCGTAGACCCCGGGGTAGTACGGTCTGATGACATCAGGAAACCAGTCGGTGACTTGCATAAAGGCCCAACAAAGAGGTGAGTATTCGCCGTTCAACCCGAAGTGTCAGCGTTTTTTTTTGGATTCGTCGGCGCGATGGCAAATGGATCGGGTTTCAACCTGTATTCGTAAGCTCTTGCCTGCCGCACATCGAACACGATGGCGGCGAGCGCCAGAGCCTCACTTTCAAACCGGCGCCAGTCATGCCAGCCCGGCTTGTCTGCCCGCTCAGGACGATCCCCCGGCGGCTTGCGGCGGCGCTGGACGACGGCTGGGCGTTCGGCCGTCATGGTCTGTGCTGCCTGTTGCCTTTCAGATGCTCGCGCACCGCATCGGCGGAGCGGCCGACGGCGCGCACGGCCAGACGCAACTCCGCTTCGGTGACACCCAGCGACTGACACCACGAGCGAACCTCGTGCAGCTCTTCCAGAGAAATGAGCTTGCGGTCCGAGCTGGCGTTTTTCGCGTCGTCTGACATGAGGGGTCTCCGTGGGTTGCAAGTGCCACCGCAGCCGTCGCCACAGCGATCGCAGATGTTCAACCCACCTGACCCGTTCGATGCCGTCCACTTTCGTTTCCTCCTGCAGGCATCGAACCTACACGGAGTCGGCCATCAAAAGGACAAGCAGCAGCGTCAGGACCCCCACAGCAAACGCTGCCGCTTCCTCTTTGCCGCTTCGTTAGGCATACGCATTCCTCCCTTTTGCCGAACATCTCCCGTCCTCCGCTGACAGCGCGCCATTCACGGGAAACGGATTCTTGCTCCATGCCACATCTGAGCGATCTGAAGCCCATGCTGCTCGACGAGCGACCGTTCGATCTGCACGCGCCCGGCTGGGCCTACGAAATCAAGTTCGATGGCTACCGCCTGATGGCCGAGTTCGGCCAGGGCAAATGCCTGCTGAAGACGCGCAGCGGGGCGAACGCGACCACATGGTTTCCCGAGATCACACGCCCGCTGTCGAACATCAAAGTCTTTCCAGAAGGCCCATACATCGTTGACGGCGAGGTTTGCGTCATCGATGACCAGGGCCGCAGCGATTTCGACCGTCTGCACGCCCGCGCCAGGCGCCGCAGTTGGTACGGCGGCTGCGACCCTGTCACCTTCTGCGTGTTCGACTTGCTGACGGCGAACGGTGCCGACCAAACGCAATGCCCCTACCTCGAACGAAAGGAGCGGCTACAGCGCCTGTTCAAACCTGCGCCGCCGGGCATCACGTTCGTCGGTCAGTTCGAATCCGACGGCGAGCTGCTCTTTCAGGGCGCGGTGTTGCCGCTGGAGTTGGAGGGCTTGATCGCGAAGAAGGTCGACAGCACCTATGCGCCGGGTGTCCGGTCTTCCGACTGGGTCAAGGTCAAGCGCAAAGGCGCGGTGCTGGCGCAGCGTCTCGGACCCCAACCATCCGTTCCGTAGAGCACTTTCAGGAGCCATCCATGATCGATCCGGAAGACGAAGAATTGCAGGCCCTCCCGCCGGATACGGCCGAGCCGATCGAGGTCTACACAGCGCTGGCCGTGAGGCATGGTTTGATCCGGTTGGGCGACAAACTGGACGACGACATGATCGAGCTGATGGCGGATCTGGTCGGGCTTTGCGCGAATGTGGGCGACGGCTACGGCGACCCTTCGGGGGCAAATGCGGGAGATCACATCCGGGCGGTCCTCCGGCCTTTTTAAAGAAAGGCCGCACGCGAGTCTGGCACGCCCGCGTTAGGGCGAGGCGCCTCTCCCGTGCGTCGTCAGGCACGGACGCAGGGCGACGGGTGCGTCGCTGTTTCGATGCCAGCTCCTCCATGAGCCCGGCGCCCGCCAAACGGGTTGTGAGGGCGG
The DNA here is from genome assembly GCA_028292285.1 of Variovorax sp. Classification (GTDB taxonomy): domain Bacteria; phylum Pseudomonadota; class Gammaproteobacteria; order Burkholderiales; family Burkholderiaceae_C; genus Variovorax. The sequence goes on from JAQGMP010000658.1 coordinate 3,329, forward strand.
CCTGGCGTCGAAAAAGCAGGAGGGGGCCTGATATCGCGCTACTGCTGCATAAAAAGCGCAAGATCAGGTGCGACCTTTTGCAGTGCATTGCCGATCGGGCGCCCGACTTCCCAACCCGGATGGCCCACAACGTGACCGATGCTCCTGAAGTGCCAGATCTGGCTGCCGACCCCCTGACTTTTCCCGTGGTCGGAATCGGTGGCTCCGCCGGCGGCTTGCAGGCCTTGCTCAGCCTTTTCGAGCACATGCCCCCCGACCCCGGGATGGCGTTCGTCGTCATCCTGCATCTTTCACCGGACTATGAGAGCAATGCCGCGGCGATTCTGCAAAGGGTGACCACCATGCCCGTAGCCCAGGTCACGTCTTCGGTACCGATTCAGGCCAACCACATCTATGTCATCGCGCCCGGAGCCGACCTGCTGATGAACGACGGCCATTTGCAGCGCATCCAGACGTCCAGGCCCACCGGTGCAGCGGTGGCCATCGACGTCTTCTTCCGAACGCTGGCGCAGGTGCATCGGAGCAGAGCGTTCTGCGTGGTTCTCTCGGGGACAGGCAGCGACGGCGCGGTCGGGCTGTCGCAGGTCAAGGAAGAGGGCGGAATCACCTTCGCGCAATCCGAGGAAGACGCCGAGCACGGCGACATGCCGCGCGCAGCCGTTGCCACGGGCCTGGTGGATTTCGTCCTGCCCGCAGCGCAGATGGGCGCCAAGCTGGTCGAGCTTTGGTCCAACGCGCAGCACATCCAGCTGCCGGATGTGGAGACAACCTCAAGCGGGGTCGCCAGTGCGAAGCCAGCGGAAGCCACGGAACTGCATGAGCAGGTCCTGCTGGACATCATGGGCCTTCTGAAGGCTTACACGCGGCACGACTTCCGCCACTACAAGCGTGGCACTGTCGTGCGCCGCATCGAGCGGCGCCTGCAGGTCAACGGGCTACAGGACCTCACCAGCTACCGGGAATTCCTGCGTACGCATCCGGGCGAGGCGGCGCCATTGCTTCAGGACATGCTCATCAGTGTCACCAGCTTCTTTCGGGACGCGTCCGCATTCGACGTGCTCGCACACGAGATCGTTCCGAAGATCTTCGAAGACCGCGCCGCGGGCGAGCAGCTGCGCGTCTGGGTCGCCGGCTGTGCGACCGGGGAGGAGAGCTATTCGCTCAGCATGCTGATGCGCGAGCAGGCTTCGGGCCTGGCCGGCGTGGGGCATGCGGACGTTCAGATCTTCGCCACAGACATCGACGAGCGTGCCATCGCGACGGCCCGCCGTGGCGCGTACCCCAGCGGCATCGCGGCCGATGTCTCGCCAGCCCGGCTCCAGAAGTTCTTCGTCTACGAGCAGGGCCAGTACCGCGTCACCGCGGACGTGCGCGAGCAGGTGCTCTTTGCCACGCACAACCTGCTGCGCGACCCCCCTTTTTCGCGGCTCGACCTGATCTGCTGCCGCAATCTGCTGATCTACCTGGATCAGAGTGCGCAAATCAGTGCGCTGGAGATGTTCCGCTATGCGCTGAAGCCAGGTGGCTTTCTGTTCCTGGGCACGTCGGAGTCCGCCGATGCCGCGGGCGCCCTCTTCAGCGTGGTGGACAAGAAAAATCGCATCTACCGTGTCAATGCGAGTTCGTCGACGCGCGGCCACACCGCCTACCTCAACGACCGGGCGGCCGACAGCGCGCCACTGGTACCGGCGCACTCACCTGAACCTGTACGCGCGCCGCAGCAGCCAGCGGCAGCCCAAGAACACCTCATGGCGCTGCAAAGCGTCTCGCCGGCCAGCGTGCTCATCGGCGGCGACTTGGAGGTGCTGCACCTTTCGCCCACCGCGGGGCGGTTCATGTCACCGGCAGGGGGCGTTCCTTCCAACAACCTGCTCAACAACGTCGAGCCCGATCTGCGACTGGAGCTGCGTACGGCCCTCTTCAAGGCCGCTCATGCCGGGGAAACCGTCAAAGCTTACGTGGACCGCGTGCGGCCGGATGGCGCCGTGTTCAGGATCGACATCGCTGTCCATGCGGTGGGCAGCGAGGCCGGCAAGGCGCCGCGCACCTTGGTGGTCTTCAGCGAGGGAGATGCCAGCCCGCTCAGCGCCGACGCGAACGAGTCTGATGAGCGGCATTCGACCCACCAGGCCATCATCGGCAAGCTTGAAGAAGACAACAAGCAGTTGAAGGTGCACCTGCAAGACACCCTGGAGCGGTCGGCCTTGTCCAACGAGGAACTCAAGGCGTCGAACGAAGAGCTCCAGGCCATCAACGAAGAACTGCGCTCGGCCACCGAAGAACTGGAAACCAGCAAGGAAGAACTTCAGTCGATGAACGAGGAACTGGGCACGGTCAACCACGAACTGCGCACCAAGGTCGAAGAGCGCGGGCAGATCAACGACGACCTGCACAACCTCATCTCTTCGTCGGAGATCGCAACGGTCTTTGTCGACAGCGGCATGTGCATCAAGCGCTTCACGCCCCAGGCGAGCAAGCTGTTCAGCCTGATCGCCTCCGACATCGGCCGCTCGCTGCTGGACATCACCAACCGGCTGAACTACGGTGAGCTCGCAGCCGATGCGCAGGCGGTATTCAAAGACTTGCGCGTCATCGAGCGCGAGATCACCACCACCGACGGCCAGCGCTTCTTTGCCCGGATCCTGCCTTACCGCACCACCAGCGACAAGATCGAAGGCGCGGTGCTGACGTTCTTTGACGTGACGGCGCTCAAGCAGGCACAGGATCAGGTCCGCGAGGGCGAGGAGCGCCTTCGCATCGCGGCGGCCAACACCAGCGACTTCGCGATCATCACCACCGACGAGGCCGGCTCGATCGCAACCTGGAACACCGGTGCGGAGCGCATCTTCGGCTACCGTCCCGACGAGATCGTGGGCCGCCCGCTGGCCACCATTTTCACGCCGGAAGATCGGGCTCGTGGTGTGCCGGACGCCGAGATGCGACTGGCCCTGGAAGCAGGCAGGGCCGAAGACGAAGGTTGGCGACAGCGCAAAGACGGCACCACGTTCTATTGCAGCGGCGTGCTCACCCGACTCGAAAGCTCGGTGGGCAAGGGCTTTGCGAAGATCGCGCGCGACCTGACCGGCAGCAAGCGTCACGAGCTTGCCCGCGAAAATCTCTTGCTCAAGGAGCAGCAGGCCAGCTCCGAAGCGCGTCGCGACGTCGAGATGAAAGACAAGTTCCTGGCCGTGATGTCGCACGAACTCAAGCAGCCACTCAACCTGATCCAGGTGAGTGCCGAACTGCTGACGCGCCTGCCTGAAACAAGCGAGGTTCCGGCCGCCGTGCGCATCGGCACGACGATACAGCGCGCGGTCGGAAGCCAGACCAAGATCATCAACGACCTGCTGGATCTGTCACGTGCGCGGACGGGTAAATTGCGGCTCAACCTGGTGGATCTGAATATGGGCGAGCTGATCCGCTCGTTAGGCCATGCGGCCGCCGGCGACCTCGACAAGAAAGCACTTTTCTTGAGCGTCGTCAGCCCGGAGGTCCTGATGTGCGTCTGCGATCGCGTGCGCGCCGAGCAGCTGGTATGGAACCTGATCAGCAATGCGATCAAGTTCACGCCCGAGGGAGGGCGCATCACGGTCACGCTGCAGGGCGATGAAAAAAGCGCCAAGATCATGGTCGCCGACACCGGTTGCGGTATCGCTGCCGAATTTCTGCCCCACGTCTTTGAAATGTTCAACCAGGCGAAGGCTCAACTGACACCGGTCAACAGCGGCCTCGGCATCGGGCTGGCGCTGGTGCAGGAACTGACGCATGCGCATGGAGGCCGCGTCGATGTGGTCTCCGAAGGAGCGGACCGGGGTTGCACGTTCAGCGTCTGGCTACCGCTCAGACCGACCATGGCTGTGGAATCTGACAGCACCGCCTACCTCACGGCCATTGACTTGAAGGGCTGGCGAATCCTGATGGTCGACGACGACGGCGCCAGCCTCGACGCGTTCGCGACGCTTTTGCGGCTCGAGGGCGCGACAGTCAACACGGCTGAAGCTTCTCCCATCGCCCTTGAGTTGCTCGAAGGTGCCCCTTACGACCTGCTGATCTCCGACATCAGCATGCCTGGAATGGACGGCCATGCCTTCATCAGCGAAGTTCGTCGGCGCATGCCCGATCAAACACTCAGGGCGGTCGCGATGTCCGGCTACGGCCGCGCGGTAGATGTGACGCGTGCCCTGGAGGCCGGCTTCAATGCACACATTCCGAAGCCGGCATCCGTTTCTCAGTTGAAGGCCGTGATTGCGCAACTCATCGCCGACTCCGACGTGCCCGCTTGACGCCTTTGACCGGTTCGCGAAAGGTTCCGTAGCCTGACTTCGCGCGGTTCCTTGTGCCACGTCAAGGCACACATGGTCCATCATGCGTCGGCGCGGGTTCTCGGTGAGTCGATGCAAGGCGGCAGGCGAGGTGAAAAAACGACTTTTCGGAGTAGAGCCGGATGATGGATCCAAGCGAGCACGAGGGGCTGGTGCGCATGCGCCTTGAAATGGTTGCGGCGCGACGCCATGGGTGCGTCAATGCGCTGGGTCGCAGCGGCCTACGCCAGTTTCGAAGAAGGTGCGGGTGGCCCCTCCACCAAGGATTTGGCTGCGCACCGGGCTGTTTGTGACTTTGAGGAAAACGCCACGACCATTTATCTGCAGTGCCTGCACGCACTCGCCGGTCGGGCGCAGGAAGAGGCGGCCCGCGTCAGCCGCCCTGCGCCGCTCCTGTAGAGCCTGAGGTCCGTTGCGACCTCGCCGGGCCGCAAGGCTCAGCTGACCGGCGATCGGCCGGCGAACAGAGGCAAGCGTCGAGACACCGCGGACGCGGTTGGAGCTTTGATGACAGGACATCAGCCTTTGGACTGCTGCTTGCAGCATGGGTGCGGAAGCCAACACCTTGCTTCAACCCCGCAAGCGCGCATGAATACCAACCGCGACGCCGTTCGCGACATCGTCCTCCTTGGGGCATCGCGCGGCAGTGTTGCTGCATTGGCGCGCATCACTTCGGCATTGCCGGCGCAATTCTCCGCGGCCGTGCTGGTCGTCTTGCATTAACCGCCAGACGCTCCGCGTTCGCTCGATACCCAGGTAGCTCGTCATGCTGGTCCAGAGCCGATGGCTGGTGGCGGCTTCGCAAACCCACCGGCGCAGGCATACCCCGTTTGCGGTACAGCGTTGCTACGGCAAGCGGCCCACAATGTCGCGGAGCCGCTTTATCGCGCGGGCGGGATTCTCCCGGAGGGCATATCGTATGAACAGGCTGAACACAGGCGACGCCGAACAGCTTTTCACGCTGCCCGAGTGGACGATGCGGTTGCAGGAATCGAGCAGTGTTTCCGGTCTCGGCACATACGAAGCCCATGTCTTCCGGCATGGCGTCGCCGTATGCGACATCGCGCTTGCAGGCTGTTTTGCGGACCGAAGCTCAGCCAGTGCTGCGGTGTCGCAAAGACTTGGCGCCTGGCTGTTGGGGTATGAGTCCAAACCGTTGACCAGCGACAGCGGGTTTCAGGTCCTTTGACGGACTTCCCGCTGGAGTGC
>JAQGMP010000674.1 GCA_028292285.1 Variovorax sp.
AAGTGCTGCCAGAGCAGCCAGTGGCGCGGCGCCAGCGCGCGCCCTTGCAGTTGTCGATCGCTTCATGGGTCTCCTGTTGTTCTTGAAATCGGGCGCCAGTATGAAGCAACACGGCATGCCGTGCCAGGCGCCCGATTGCATCGAAAATAAGTCCATGCAAACGCCTCCATCGACCTCGTTCCAGGTCCACCAGTTCGACGTCTTCGTGTTCCGCGCACCAGCCGATCCGCCGGTGCAAACCTCGTTTGGAATCATGCGCGACCGGCCCGCCGTGCTGGTGCGCCTGACCGATGCCGAAGGCAACGTGGGCTGGGGCGAAATATGGTGCAACTTTCCGACCGTCGGCGCCGAGCATCGCGCACGAATGGCGCTCGCGTATTGCAAGCCGCTGGTCACCGCGCAGGCCTGGACGCACCCGCGTGATTGCTTCGAAGAACTCACGCGCCGCTTTGCCGTGCTGGCGATCCAGACCGGGGAATACGGCCCGCTGCATCAGATCGTCGCAGGCGTCGACACTGCCATGTGGGACTTGTTCGCGCGCCGCGCCGGGCGGCCGTTGTGGCAGCTGCTCGCAGAGGCTGGACGCAGCGAAAGCGATGAAGGCGTCGATGCCGAGGCCCCACCGGTGCAGGTCTATGCCTCCGGCATCAACCCGACCGGCCCCGACCAACTGGCACTGCAAAAGCGCGACGAAGGCTATCGCGCATTCAAGCTCAAGGTCGGCTTCGGTGCCGACCGCGACCTCGCCAACCTGCGGCTGCTGCGCGACGCGCTGGGCGGCGAGGCGACTTTGATGGTCGATGCCAACCAGGCCTGGGATTTCGACGAAGCGTGCCGTGCCGGCCACCGCATGGCGGCTTTCGATCTGCTATGGATGGAAGAGCCGATGCGCGCCGACCAACCTGCGCCGCGGTGGAAAGAACTCGCGCACGCACAGCCGCTCACTTTGGCTGGCGGCGAGAACCTTACGGGCCTGCCGCAGTTCCGAGAATTCATCGCGGCCGAAGGGCTGTCGATCATCCAGCCCGACCTCGGCAAATGGGGCGGCATCACCGCCTGCCTCGAGGTCGCACGCGAAACCGCCGCGGCGGGCAAGTGGTACTGCCCACACTGGCTGGGTGGCGGCATCGGCCTCGTCGCTTCGATGCATTTGAAGACGGCGGTCGGCGGCCCGGGCTATGTCGAAGTCGATGCCAATCCGAACCCGCTGCGCGAGCTGCTGGCCGTGCCAAACTTCGCGGTGCGCGATGGCGCCGTGCGCTTGTCCAACGCGCCGGGCCTGGGCGTCGCGCCCGATCTCGATGCGTGCCGCCAGTACCTCATCGAACTCACCTGATCGACGTGCCGCTCAGCGGGGTCTGATCGCCTTTCAATAGATCGGCGGTTCGGGCGTCGGTGCGTTGCCCGACAGGCTCTCGAAATCGCAACCCAGATGCGCCTGCGTGACCTCGTGCTGGAACATGCGTGTGTAGCCGCGCGTGTAAGGCTGCACCGGCGCGACCCAGGCCCTGCGTCGCTCAGCCAGTTCGTCGTCCGGCACCAGCATGTCGAGCCGGCGCTCGCCGATGTCGAAGCGGATCGTGTCGCCGGTGCGCAGCAGCGCGAGCGGCCCGCCGATGGCCGACTCGGGCGACACATGCAGGATGCAGGTGCCGTAGTGCGTGCCGCTCATGCGCGCGTCGGAGATGCGCAGCATGTCGCGCACACCCCGGCGCAGCAGCTTTTTCGGGATCGGCAGGTTGCCCCATTCGGGCATGCCCGGCCCGCCGACCGGGCCGCCGTTGCGCAGCACCAGCACGGTCGACTCGTCGACGTCCAGGTCTTCGTCGGCCATGGCCGCGAGCATCTCCGCATTCGACTCGAAGACCAGGGCGCGGCCGGTGTGGCGCAGCAATGCAGGCGTGGCCGCTGCCGGCTTGATGACGGCACCGTCAGGGCACAGGTTGCCGCGCAGCACGGCCAGTGCCATGCCGGCTTCGGGGCATTCGGCGTTGCCCTGTTTCAGCGGTGCCGCGGGGTCGAGGATGGTGCCGTCGTCGGTCGACGGCCAGTTGGCGATGTTGTCGCCGAGCGTCTGGCCAGTGACGGTCATGGCCGACAGGTCGAGGTGCTTCGCGATCTTGTTGAGCACCGCCGGCAAGCCACCGGCAAAGTGAAAGTCTTCCATCAACTTCTCGCCCGAAGGATAGAGGTTGGCGATGACCGGCACGTTGCGCGCGATCGCATCGAGGTCGTCGAGGGTGAGTTCGATGCCGGCACGCCCGGCCATCGCCGGCAAATGCACGGCTGCGTTGGTCGAACCGCCGAGCGCCATGTACGCGGTGACGGCGTTCATGAACGAGGCTTTGGTCACGATGCGCGAGGGCCGCAGGTCTTCCCACACCATGCCGACGATGCGGTCGCCGCAGCGCCAGGCCATCCGGCTGTGCTCGGCATCGACGGCCGGGATGCTCATGGCACCCGGCAGCGACAGGCCCAGTGCCTCGGCGATGGCAGTCATGGTGCTGGCCGTTCCCATGGTGTTGCAGGTGCCGGTGGTGCGCGTCATGCGTGCTTCGAGCCCGACCCATTCGGCCTTGTCGATGTTGCCGATGGTGTACTCGGCCCAGAACTTTTTGGTGTGCGTGCCGGCGCCGACCGCCTGGCCCTTGTAGCGGTCGTTCAGCATCGGGCCGGCGGGCATGAAGATGGCCGGGATGTCCATCGACAGCGCGCCCATGATGAGCCCCGGCGTCGTCTTGTCGCAGCCGCCCATCAGCACCGCGCCGTCGATCGGCAGGCTGCGCAGCAGCTCTTCGCATTCGATCGACAGCAGGTTGCGATAGATCATCGTGGTCGGCTTGACCATGACCTCACCGAGGCTCAGCGCCGGCAGTTCGAGCGGGTAGCCGCCGGCTTGCAGCACCCCGCGCTTGACGGCCTCGGCGCGCTCGCGCAAGTGCGCGTGGCACGGCGACAGATCGCTCCAGGTGTTGATGATCCCGATCACCGGGCGGCCCATGAATTCTTCGCGTGCGAGCCCTTGCTGCTGCATGCGCTGGCGGTGCGCGAAGCCGCGAATGTCGTCGCTGGCGAACCAGCGCTGGCTGCGCAGTTCTTCGATGGACTTCGCCCTCTTCATGGCG
>JAQGMP010000012.1 GCA_028292285.1 Variovorax sp.
ACGTGAATCGCTCTCTGTGGCTGCTGCTGGCCGTTATCGCGTGCCTCGCGGCGCTGCCCTTCGTCGGCCTGCCGCGCGCCTGGGAGTCGGTGCTGTACATGGTCTTCCACTGGATCGCGCTGGCGACATCGTGGAACCTGTTGTCGGGCTACTCGGGGTACTTCTCTTTCGGCCACGGCGCTTTTTTCGGCATCGGCATGTACACGACGGCCGTGCTCGCCACGCGCTTCGACATGCCGTTTCTCTGGACCTTGCCGGCCGCAGCGCTCGTGGCGGCGCTGTTCGGCAGCGCGCTCGGCGCGGTCGCGTTCCGGGTCAAGTCGGTGCGTGGCGAAGTCTTCGCCTTGCTGACATTGGCGGCGACCTTCGTCGTCGCGACCGTCATCGTCAACACGCCGATCGACGGCGGGCCGGGCGTGTACCTCAACGCGGTGGTGGTGCCCGTGCTGGCGCCGACGGCCTCGGGCAGCTTCTACCTGCTGGCATTGCTCGCGGCTGCACTCGCCATGGCTGCGGCCATCGTGGTCTTCTACTCGCGCTTCGGCACCGGGCTCTTCGCGATCCGCGACGACGAAGACGTGGCAGAAGTCATGGGCGTGCCGACCTACCGCTACAAGCTGCTGGCGCTGGCCTTGTCGAGCGGGCTGGCCGGACTGGTCGGCGGCATCCATGCGTTGTTCGTGGCTTACGTGACGACGGCCGATACCTTCGGCATCATGCTGCCGCTCACAGTCGTATTGATGGCGGTGCTCGGCGGCTCGCGGCATTGGGCCGGGCCGGCGGTCGGTGCTGTCGCCATCAATGCGCTGCTCTTCGGTTTTACCTCGGCGGAGAACGCGATCGCCGGCAAGGTGGTGCTCGGGCTGGTGCTGATCCTGGTGATCCTGTTCATGCCGCACGGCGTGGTCGGCCGCTGGACGAAGCGCAGGGCGCCGCTGCAGCCGCAGGTTGCGGTGGTGGCCGATGCGGAGACTCCGAAGACGCCGGTGCCGGCGAACAGCCTGCTGCTCAGCACGCGCGGCCTTGCAAAGTCGTTCAATGGCGTGCAGGCGTTGCGCGGTGTCGATGTGGATGTCCGACGCGGAGAAATCCTCGGTTTGCTCGGGCCGAACGGCTCCGGCAAATCGACCTTCATCAACGTGGTGAGCGGGCATTACCTGGCCACCGCCGGGCAAGTGAAGTTCGATGAGCGCGAAGTCACCGGCATCGCAGCGCACCGGGTGGCACGCAGCGGCATCGCAAGGACGTACCAGATACCGCGGCCGTTTGCCAACTTGACCGTGCTCGAAAACGTCGCGCTCACCTCGATGTTCGGCGCCGAAGCACTGGGACGCCACGCTGCCGAAGCGCAGGCCTGGCAGTGGCTTGCGTTCACCGGCCTGTCGGAACGCGCCGGCGCCTTGCCCGATGAACTCAACTTGCACCAGCGCAAGTTCCTGGAGTTCGCGCGGGCGCTGGCGGCGCGGCCGCAATTGTTGATGCTCGACGAGGTGTTGTCGGGCCTCACGCCATCCGAGATCGACGGCGCCGTGGCGCTCATCGAACGCATCCGTGCCGAGGGCACGACGATCGTTTTCGTCGAGCACGTGATGCGTGCGGTGGCTGCACTGTGCGACCGCATCGTCGTGTTCGACCGCGGTGCGGTGCTCGCGAGCGGCACCTTCGCCGACGTCATGGCACGGCCCGAAGTGGTGGTGGCGTACCTGGGGAAAGGCATCGACGCCGGCGGTGCGACGCTCGAAGACAAACCCGATGTATCGCGGGAGGCGTTCCATGCTGCTTGAGATGAACGCGATCCGCGTGGCCTACGGCGCGGCGACGGCGCTGTGGGATGTGTCGCTCACGGTGGCCGCAGGCGAACTGCTTTGCGTGGTCGGGCCGAACAGTGCTGGCAAGAGCACGCTCATCAACACCATCGCCGGCCTCAACCGGCTTTCGGCGGGCGCATACCGATTGGACGGCAAGGATTTGTCGCGCATGCCGGCGCATCGCTTCTGCTCGGAAGGCATCGCACTGGTGCCGGAGAGCCGACGCCTGTTCGGGCAGATGACCGTGCGCGAGAACCTCGAACTCGGCAGCTATGCGGCGCATGCCAAGCCATTCCGCGCGCAGTCATTGGAGCGCGTGTGTGCGCTGTTTCCGATGCTGGTGTCGCGGCTCGCGCAGCCCGCGGGCTCGCTGTCGGGCGGCCAGCAGCAGATGGTGGCGATCGGCCGTGCGCTGATGGCGCGTCCGCGCTTGCTGCTTCTCGATGAGCCTTCGCTCGGGCTCGCGCCGAGCGTCGTGCACGACATGTTCGAGGCGATTCGCACCATCCACGCCGAAGGCATGGCGGTGTTGCTGGTCGAGCAGAACGTCGGCATGGCGCTGGCCGTCGCCGACCGCGGCGCGGTGCTCGAAGAAGGCCGCATCGTGGCCAGCGGCACACCGGCCGAGTTGGCGGGCCGCCCGGAAATCCGGCGCGCCTATCTGGGTGCCGGCGCGGAGACGGCGGCGCATTGATCTGCGCGGGGTGGGGCGGGCGTGCAGGGGCCAGAATCGAGGGGATGCATCCACTCAGTTTTCAGCCGCGGCGCGATTCGCGTCTTGCCGCGATGGCGTTGGCCGCTGCCCTGATGGCGGGCTGCGCTTCGGCGCCTTCCACGCCTTCATCGACGGGGACAACTGCAACGTCCGCGACCACACCGCCTTCCCCAGCGCCGGCAGCGGACGCGCGGCCCGCGACGAGCGCGCCGACGCCGAAGCCCGCCGCGCCCGACGACGCGACGCTCCAGCAGGGGTTCGATCGATGGGTTTCCGGTTTTCGTGCCAACGCACGCGCCGCCGGCATCGGCGAGGCCACCCTGCGCCTCGCGTTCGACAACGTGCGCTACCTGCCGCGGGTGGTCGAGCTCGACGGCACCCAGCCCGAGTTCACACGCGCGGTGTGGGACTACCTCGACAACACCGTCACGCCGCAGCGCATCGCGTCGGGCCAGGACAAGCTGCAGCAGCTTCGCCGCGAAGCCGATGCGGCGGCCGCGCGCTATGGCGTGCCGCCTGCCATCGTGGTGGCGATCTGGGGCATGGAAAGCAACTTCGGCAGCAATTACGGCAGCACGCCGACCATCGATGCACTGGCGACGCTCGGCTTCGAAGGCCGCCGTGAAGACTGGGCGCGCCGCGAGTTGATGGCGGCGTTGAAGATCCTCGACAACGGCGACATCGACCGCGATCACATGATCGGTTCGTGGGCCGGCGCCATGGGCCAGACCCAGTTCTTGCCGTCGAACTTCCTGGCCTATGCGGTGGATGCCGATGGCGATGGCCGCCGCGACATCTGGGGCAGCATGGCCGACGTGATGGCGTCGACCGCGAACTTCTTGTCGCGCTCGGGTTGGCAGGCCGGCAAGCCGTGGGGTGTCGAGGTGCAGTTGCCGAGCGGCTTCGACTACGGCCGCGCCGACACATCGGTGCGGCAGGCCAGCGCGCAATGGGCGGCGGAGGGCGTGCGCTCCATGGACGGACAGCCGCTGCCCGAGTTCGACGACGGCACGGTTCTGCTGCCGGCCGGTGCGCGCGGCCCGGCGTTTCTGGTCGGGCCAAACTTTCGCGCCCTCCTGCGCTACAACAACTCGACCAGCTACGCGCTCGCGGTCGGTCTTCTTGCGCAACGGATCGCAGGGGGTGCCGGCGTGCAGGCGGCGTGGCCGCGCGATCTGCAGTCGCTCTCGCGCAGCCAACTGCTCGCGATGCAGACCGCATTGAACCAGCGCGGCTTCGCCAGCGGCACGCCGGACGGAATGATGGGACCGGCGACGCGGGACGGGTTGCGGCGCTACCAGCGCAGCGTCGGGCTGCCGGCGGACGGGTACCCGACGATGGAATTGCTCGCGCGTTTGCAGGCGCCTTAGCGCGCATCGCGTGCAGGTTCAACCTGCGTAGCGCTGACCCAGTGCGATGAGTTCCGGCGTGCCGATCACGTCGTTGAGCCCATCGAAATCCAGCATGGCATCGCGCATCGGTTCCGTCGTCTGGTGCGCGTGCAGGCTTTCGAAATAGCGCTGCAATTGCGCCGCCACGAAGCGCGCCGTGCCACCCGGAAAGATGACGATCCGGAAGCCGCGTTCACCCAGCTCGCGGGCGTTCTGCACCGGGCTCTTGCCGCCTTCGATCATGTTGGCGAGCATGGGCAGCCGGGGGCTGAAACGCGCGCAGGCGGCGTCCATGTCGTCGGTCGTGCGCAGCGCTTCGATGAACAGCGCATCGACGCCGCACTCCGCATAGGCTTCGGCGCGCTCGAACGCGGCGTCGAGCCCTTCCACCGCGACCGCGTCGGTGCGCGCGAGGATCAGCGTGTCGGACGACGCACGCGCGTCGACGGCGGCTTTCAGCTTGCCGCACATCTCCTGCGTGCTGACGAGGCTCTTGCCATCGAGATGGCCGCAGCGTTTCGGAAAGGTCTGGTCTTCGAGCTGGATCATCGCGGCACCGGCACGCTCGAACAGACGCACTGTGCGCTGCACGTTGAGCGCATTGCCGTAGCCGGTGTCGCCATCGACGATCACCGGCAGGCGGACCCGATCGGTGATGCGGCCGAGCACGTCGGCTGTTTCGCTCGCAGTGGTGAGGCCGACATCAGAGCGGCCCAACTGCGTGTAGGCGACGGCACCGCCAGACAGGTACAACGCCTGGAAGCCGGCCTGTTCGGCGATGAGCGCGGTCAACGCGTCGTACACGCCGGGGGCCAGCAGCGCACGCGGTTCACGCAGCCGTTCGCGCAGGCTTTTTGATTTTGGTGAGGAAGATATCGGCATGAGCAGCTACTCGGGCTTGGCGCCGGTCGCCGCGACCACCTTGCCCCAGCGTGTGATCTCGCTGCGAACGAACTTGTCGAACTCGTCCGGGCCGGTGCCCATGGCGACCAGGCCTTCGTCCTTGAAGCGAACCTTCAAGGCGTCGGACGTCACCGCCGCGCGGGCTGCGCCCGAGAGTTGCGCCACCAGCGGTGCGGCCATGTGAGCGGGGCCGAAGAGCCCGTACCACGAGCTGTAGGCATAGCCCGGCAACACTTCCGCAACGGCCGGCACGTCGGGGTACGCCGCGAGCCGCTGCGCGCTCGTCACTGCCAGCGGTTTGAGCAAGCCGCCCTTGATGAGCTGCTGCACGGTGGCGACGCCGGCGAAAGCCAGGTCGATCTGGCCCGCGACCACGTCGGCCAGCGCTGGGCCGGTGCCCTTGTACGGAACGCTCACGATGTCGATGCCTGCTTCGCGCTTGAGCATTTCACCGGCCAGGTGGTTGGCACTGCCGATGCCGGCGATCGCCAGGTTGAGCTTGCCCGGTTGCGCCTTGGCCAGTGCGATCAGCTCCTTGACGTTGTTGGCCTTGAGCGATGGCTTGGCGACCAGGATCGCGGGCAGGCTCGCGATGCCGCTCAATGGCGTGAAGTCCTTGATCGGGTCGAACGGCAACGACGGATAAAGCGACGCATTGATGGCGTGGCTGGTGTAGCTCAGCAGCAGCGTGTTGCCGTCGGGCGCAGCCTTGGCGACGGCCAGCGCCGCGATGTTGCCGGCTGCGCCGCCGCGGTTGTCGACAATGAATTGCCTGCCGAGCAGTTTCGACATTTCGATGGCGAGCGAGCGCGCCACGATGTCGGTGCCGCCGCCGGGCGTGGCGCCGACCAGCAGCTTGGTGACCGGCTGCTGTGCATGCGCGCCGAAGCTGGCGAGCCCGGTCGCGGCGGCTGTGGCCGCGAGAAAACTGCGTCGACGCATCGTCATGGGGTTGTCTCTTTCTTTTGTTGCCAAGCCTTGAGCGGCATCGACAGCGCGGCCGCTTGCCGCTGCTCGTATGCAATAAATTCTTCAGTGATCGCACTGCCGCGCACGCCGCCGCGCACCGCGCCGGCGCGCACGTCGCCAAAGTATTCTTCCCACGCTGCGGGCAAAGGTTGTGATGACGGAATGGACAACCAGAGGCGCAGCAAATGCCGCTTTTGATCGGCTTCGTCGAAGTCCTCGAACGGCGTGCGCGAGTGCAGCGTGACGTAGTTGTTGAGCAACTGCATGTCGCCCCGCTCGAGCTCCATGGTGAAGCACAAGAGCGGACTCGGCATCAGTTTGTCGAGCAGGTCGAGCGCTTCGAGTTGCGCCGCCGTGAGCCGAGGCACGTCGTCGAAGTCGCGCTGCGCCGCATCGGTGTTCTTGCGGTTGGTGCGCGCCGCGAAATAGACCGGGTCGTCGCCGAAAATCGGGCAGCGGTAGTAGGGCGGTTGCGACGGATCTTGCGTGCCCTGGTAGCTGTGAAGAAACGGCTGCTGCAGCACCGGAACGAGGTCGGGCCGCAGCCGCTGCACCTCGTCGCGCAGCTTGATGGAGCTGATGACTTTGCTGGTGCCGCCGGCCTTGGCGGTGCGGCGGCACAACAGGCCGACGACATCGCACGAGTCCTGATGAAAATCGAGGCCGGCATTGGTGTTGTAGCCACGGCCACCCTTGACCTTGTAGTCGCCGCCTTCGTTGCGAACGTCGTTCATGACCTGACTCGCGCGGTTCTGCGTGCGGCCGACGCCCATGTAGAGGCTCATCCCCCAGTAGGCGAGCCTGGTTTCCGCTTCGGTCCAGTCGTCGACCGGAAAGCCCTTGACCAGGCACATGCCCCATCGGCCCTGCGTGGTGTCGATGGCGCGGGCCAGCGCGCCGCGCGACGCCTCGTTCAACGGAAAGTCGGTTTGTTCGAGCGCCAGCAGGGGCTTGTCGATCGTCTTGAGATGATTCAGCGCCTGCCGGAAACCGTCGGCTTCTTCGTGGCTCAGGCGTTGTATCCACGACGTGTCCTGGCGGGCTTCGTCCGCCGTCCAGGCACGCGGGCCGAAGGGAATGTCTCTTTGCATGGGAAGCGTTGTCCTTTGTTCCCCGCAGTCTAGGAGCGGGGGCGCAAAGAAAAAAGCGACACTATTTCAACTCTTTCATAAGGAAAGTTGATGAAGATCGACGCGTTTCTGACCCTCGACGCCGTGCTGCGAGGCGGCACGCTCGCCGCAGCGGCAACCGAAATGAACCTCACGCCCAGTGCCATCAGCATGCAGATGAAGCACCTGGAGGCGTACCTCGGCCAGCCGCTGTTCGACCGCTCCGGCCTGCAGGTGCGGCCGATGAATCTGGCGCACGAAGTCGCCACGGTGATGCGCGATGCGCTGCAGCAGCTGGAGTCGCTGCGAAAGCGGCCCACGGCGACGCTCGAAGGCACGGTGCGCCTCGGCGTGATCGAGTCGATGCAGCCGGTCGTGCTGCCGGGCACGATGCGGTCGCTGCAGGAACGCTATCCGGGACTGGAGCTGCGGCCGTCGCGCGGCCGCAGCGCGACGCTGACCGCGGCCGTCAAGGCCGGTGAACTCGACGCTGCGCTGGTGGCGCAACCTGAAGACGGCGGCTCGGCGCGGCTGCGATGGCTGCCGATGCTGCGGCGCGAGCTGGTACTGGTCGCGCCACCCACGGCGTCTGAAACAACCGTCGCGGCGCTCTTCAAACAGTACGACTGGATCCGTTACGACCGCGGCACGGTGACCGGCACGCTGGCTGCTCGCTACGTCGCCGCGCATGTTCGCGAAAAGCGCGGCCACCTGGAGTTCGACAGCGCGCCTGCCATCGTCGCCATGGTCAGCGCCGGGCTCGGCATCTCGGTCGTCCAGATCGCGGACCCTGGCTTGGTGAGCATGTACCCGGTGCGCATCGTTCGGCTCGGGCGCAACGCGCCGGTGCTGCAGCTGTCGCTCGTCACGCGCAAGGCCGACGACGACAGCCGGCCCGTGGCAGCGGTGCGTGATGCGGTGCTGTCCGCGCTGATGAGTGCCGAGCAGCGGCGCAGCCGCTAGGCGGATCGGGCGCGCCCGCGCTGCAGTGCTATTCGCGCCCGTAGCCCGTCAGCGGCACGCTCGACTCCTTCAGCACGCGCAGCACGAAGTGCGACTTGCTGTGCCGGATGCCGGGAATCTTGTAGAGCTTTTCGCGCAGCAGCCGCTCGTAGTCGCGCGTGTCGCGCACGCGGATGCGGATGTAGTAGTCGTAGTCGCCGGAGACGAGGTACGCCTCCTGGATTTCCGGGATGGTGGCCAGCACCTTGCCGAACTCGTACAGCGTCTCGTCGGTGTGGCTCTCCAGCGTGAGCTGAACGATGACCGAGTCGTGATAGCCGATCTTCGAGGCGTCGATGTCGACGGTGTAGCGCTTGATGACGCCTTGCGCCTCGAGCTTCTTGATGCGCGTCCAGCAGCTGGTGGGCGACAGGCCGACCTCGGTGCCGATCTCCTGCAGCGTCTTGCGGGAATCCTGCTGCAGCACCCGCAGGATGGCGAAATCGACTTTGTCGGAAGAATTTTCGGGCGAATCGTCTTTGACGCGAACGGGCTTCATATAAACAAGGCGATGAGGCGTTGAAAAGAAGCAAATTCTGCACGCGTTGCCGAACAATGGGGCGATGAAAACATTGCTTGCCGAACTCCCTTCGCAAACCGCCGCGCCCTACCGCGTGCGCAACGGCGCCGAAGCCCTGCTCGACACGTTGATCGAATGCGGCGTCGACACGATCTTCGGCTACCCCGGCGGCGCGGCCTTGCCACTGTACGACGCACTGCATGGCGAGCCACGGCTGCGCCACATCCTTGTGCGCCATGAGCAGGCGGCGGTGCATGCGGCCGAAGGCTACGCGCGCACGACAGGCAAGGTGGGCGTCGTGCTCGTCACGTCCGGGCCCGGCATCGCCAACACCATCAGCGGGCTGCTCGACGCCATCAGCGATTCGATCCCGGTGCTGTGCATCAGCGGGCAGGTCGCAAGCACCGTCATCGGCACCAACGCGTTTCAGGAGAGCGATGCGCTGGGCATGTCGCGGCCGGTGACCAAGTGGAACCATCAGCCGCGCACGCCGCATGAGATCCCCGAGGTCGTGCGGCGCGCGCTCGACATCGCATCGTCGGGGCGTCCGGGGCCGGTGCTGATCGACGTGCCGAAAGACGTGCAGCTGATGCCGCTCAGCCA
>JAQGMP010000014.1 GCA_028292285.1 Variovorax sp.
CTGCTCGATTCGACCATCCAGATGGTGCGCAACATCCCGGCGCTGGCGTTGATTCCGCTGGTCATTCTGTGGTTCGGCATCGACGAGACGGCCAAGCTGTTCTTGATCTCGGTGTCGGTGTTCTTTCCGATCTACCTCAATACCTTTCACGGCATTCGCAATGTCGATCCGCAATTGATCGAGATGGGCCGAACCTACGGACTCACGCGTTGGCAGCTGTACCGCGAGGTGATCCTGCCGGGCGCGCTGTCGTAGATCCTGGTCGGCCTGCGCTTCTCGCTGGGCCTGATGTGGGTGATTTTGATCGTGGCCGAAACGATCTCTGCGCAGTCGGGCATCGGCTACCTGACGATGAACGCACGCGAGTTCCTGCAGACCGACATCGTGCTGGTCGGCATCCTTCTTTACGCGCTGCTGGGCAAGGGCGCCGACCTCTTCGCGCGCGGGCTGGAGAGCTGGTGGCTGCGGTGGCATCCCGGCTATCAGGCCAAGTGAATCGAGAACCACGACCATGACCACATCCCTTCCTTCGTCACGCGCTTTCACGCGACGCGGCGCACTCGGCGCGCTGGCTGCTCTCGGCCTGTCTGCGTCGGCGTCGAGCTTCGCGCAGACGACACCCGCCACCATCCGCATCGGCTACCAAAAGTCGTCGACGCTGATCGTCGTGCTCAAGACGCAGGGCACGCTCGAACGCCGCCTGGCGCCGCTGGGCGTCAAGGTCACCTGGCACGAGTTCACCAGCGGCTTGCCGTTGCTGGAAGCGCTCAATCTCGACAACCTGGACTTCAGCGCCGACGTGGCCGACACCGTGCCGGTGTTCGCGCAGGCGGCGGGCGCCAAGCTGACCTTCGTGGCGCAAGAGGCGCCATCGCCGTCCGCGCAAGCCATCGTCGTGCGCGCCGATTCGCCGATCAAGACGGTGGCCGATCTCAAGGGCAAGAAGGTCGGCTTCGCGAAGGCGGCCGGCGTGCACTACCTGCTGATCGCCGCGCTCGCCAAGGCCGGGTTGTCGTTCAAGGACATCGAGCCCGCGTACCTGACGCCGGCCGATGGCCGCGCTGCCTTCGAAAAGGGCGCGATCGACGCCTGGGTGGTGTGGGATCCGTTCCTGGCCGCCGCGCAGCAGCAATCGTCCGTGCGGGTGCTGGCCGATGGCACCGGCATCGCGTCGTACCAGCGCTACTACCTGGCCGCGACGCGCTTTGCGGACGCCCGGCCCGACGTGCTGGAAGTGCTCTACGCCGAGCTCGAAAAAGCCGGCAAATGGGTCAAACAAAGCCCGAAAGAGGCGGCTGCCTTGCTGGCGCCCGTGTGGGGCATCGATGCGGCCATTGTCGAGCGCGCCAACAGCCGCCGCAGCTATGCCGTGCGGGCCGTGGCGCCCGACTTGTTGACCGAACAGCAACGCATCGCCGATGCGTTCTTCGCCGAGAAGCTGCTGCCGAAAAAGCTCGATGCGCTCGACGTGGCAGTCTTCAAACCAAGGGCTTGAAATGAACGCGAGAACCGACTCGAATCTGCTCGAAGCAGGCCAGACAACCGGGCCCGGCCGCGGCGGCGTGCGACTCGAATTGCGCGGCGTGCACAAGCGCTACGGCACACGCGAGGTGCTGCGCAACACGCAGCTCGACATCGCGCCCGGCCAGTTCATCGCCATCGTCGGGCGCAGCGGCTGCGGCAAGAGCACGCTGCTGCGGCTGGTTGCCGGACTGGAGCCCGCATCGGACGGCACGCTCGCCACCGATGGCCGAAAGATCGACGGCCTGCACGACGACACCCGCATCATGTTTCAGGAAGCGCGGCTGCTGCCGTGGCGGCGCGTACTCGACAACGTCACGCTCGGGTTGCCGGCCGCCTTGCGCGAACGCGGACGCCAGGTGCTGGCGCAGGTCGGTCTGGCCGATCGCGAGAACGAATGGCCTGCGCGGCTGTCGGGCGGCCAGCGGCAGCGAGTCGCTCTGGCGCGTGCGCTGGTGCACCACCCGCGGCTGCTGCTGCTCGACGAGCCGCTGGGCGCGCTCGACGCGTTGACGCGCATCGAGATGCACCGGCTGATCGAAAACCTGTGGCAGCAGCATCGCTTTACCGCGCTGCTGGTCACGCACGATGTGCAGGAAGCCGTGGCGTTGGCCGACCGCGTGATCCTGATCGAAGACGGCCGCATCGCGCTGGACGAAAACATCGCGCTGGCCCGGCCGCGCTCGCAAGGCGACCCGGCGTTTGCGGCGATCGAGAAACGCATCCTCGATCGCGTGTTGCAAAAGCCGGGTGCCGACACGACCGAACCGTTTGATCCAGCCAACGATACGCGCTGGGCCGATGGTCCGGCGCATGCGCTCCGGTGGGCTGTCTAGCCCTTCGAACTCAGCCCTTACTCAATTTCCAAAGGAGTCTTTCATGTCCATTCAAGCCATCAACGTCCGCAATCAGTTCAAGGGAAAAATCAAGGAGATCATCCGCGGCGATGTCGTCTCCGAAGTCGACGTCGAGACCGCGTGGGGCATCGTGACCTCGGTCATCACCACGCGTTCGGTCGATGAGCTGCAGTTGAAGCCGGGCTCCGACGTGGTCGCGCTGGTGAAGTCGACCGAGGTGTCGATCGCCAAGCTCTGATTGGGATGCGCGAGGCGGCGATGCCGCCTTGCTACATCGCCTTGCTGTTCGGCCTTGTTATTCGGCCTCGCTATTCCGCCTTGATGCCGACCGCCTTCACGATCTGCGCATAGCGGCCGTACTCCGCGGCGACCTGCTTCTGGAACTCGCGCTGCGGCTGACCGGTCGCCTCGATGCCCTGCGCCGCCCACTCGGCGCGCACGGCCGGTGACTGCACGATGCGGCCGGCATCGGCCGCGATGGCGTCGACCACGCCCTGCGGCGTGTGTGCCGGTGCGAACAGGCCGAACCACGTTCCGGCGCGATAACCCGGGTAGCTCTCCGCAACAGTCGACACTTCCGGCAGCAAGGGATGCCGATGCTCGCCGGTGGTGCCCAACGCGACAAGCCTGCCGTTGCGGATGTGCGGCAGCGCCGGCCCGACTGCGATGAACATCACGTCGACCTGCCCACCGATCACGTCTTGCAGGCCCAGCGGCCCGCCGCGGTACGGGATGTGCGTCGCATAGATGCCGGCGCGCGCCTTCAGCATTTCCATGCTCAGCTGCTGCGGACTGCCGTTGCCCGCCGACGCGAA
>JAQGMP010000017.1 GCA_028292285.1 Variovorax sp.
CCCGTCGCCCTCGGCGTGCTGCTGCGCGAAGCGGCCGACAGCGCCCGTACGAGCGCCGCGGCGCGCGGTGTCACCGTGCAGGTCGATGGCCCGCGTGAAGACCTCGGCGAGCTGTATGGCGACGGCGATCGGTTCCTGCTGCAGCAAGCGGTGAGCAACCTGCTCGCGAACGCCATCGACTTCTCTCCGGATGACGGCGAAGTCACGCTCGCGCTGCGTGTGGCGGGACGCAACGCCGTCGTCACTGTGCGCGACCACGGGTCGGGCATTCCGGATTACGCGCAATCCAAGGTGTTCGAGAAGTTCTATTCGCTTGCGCGTCCGCACACGATGAAGAAGAGCACGGGGCTCGGGCTCGCCTTCGTCAAGGAGATTGCGGCGTTGCACAGTGGACGCATCGAGCTGGCGAATGCGAAGGGCGGCGGGGCGATTGCGACGTTGACGCTGCCGCTGTCTTCTTCACAGCAACGCGCTACTTGAACATGTCCAGGATGCGATTGCGCTCCTCGACAGGCGCGACCGGCGCCACCTGCTCCCCCGCCAACGTCTCGACCGGCGCAACCGGCGCCGCATCCAGCCCCAAGCTCGCCACCCCGCGCCCCGGCCCGTAGTCGTCGAAGTAAACCTCGCCGTCTGCATGCATCAGCCCCGCAGGCTCGGGCACTTCGGCGACCTTCACGCCCTTGAGCGCGGTTTGCATGAAGCCGACCCAGATCGGCAGACTCAGGCTGCCGCCCGTTTCGCCGCGCACGCCGAGCTTGCGCGGTGTGTCGTAGCCGACCCATGCGATGCCGACCATCGTCGGCTGGAACGCCGCGAACCAGGTGTCGACGGAATCGTTGGTGGTGCCGGTCTTGCCGTAGATGTCGTCGCGCTTCAACGCCTGATACGCCTTCGAACCGGTGCCGCTCTTCACGACGCTTTGCAGCAAGCTGTCCATCAAATAGGCGTTGCGCTCGGGAATGGCGCGCGTGCTTTCGTCGAGCACCGGGGGCTTCACCTCGCTCAGCACCTTGCCATCGCGATCGGTCACGCGCGCCACCAGATGCGGGTCGACCCGGTAGCCGCCGTTGGCGAAGACCGAATAGGCCGTCGCCATCTGCATCGGCGTCACCGAGCCGGCACCCAGCCCCATCGGCAGGTAGGCCGGGTGCTTGTCCTTGTCGAAGCCGAAGCGCGTGATCCAGTCTTGCGCGTACTGCGTGCCGATCGACTGCAGCACGCGGATCGTCACCAGGTTTTTCGACTCCTGCAGCGCATGCCGCAACGACATCGGGCCATCGAAGGTGCCTTCGAAATTCTTCGGCTCCCAAGGCTGGCCGCCCGTGGTCGCCGCATCGAAGAACAGCGGCGCGTCGTTGACCACGGTCGCCGGCGTAAAGCCTTTTTCGAGCGCAGCCGAATAGATGAAGGGCTTGAAGCTCGAGCCCGGTTGCCGCCACGCCTGCGTCACGCGGTTCATCTTGCTCTTGCCGAAGTCGAAGCCGCCGACCATTGCCTTGATCGCGCCGTCGCGCGGATCGACCGCGACAAAAGCGCCTTCGACCTCGGGCAGCTGCGCCATCTCCCATGTATTGCGCGGCGTCTTCATGACGCGGATCACCGCACCGCGGCGCACCTTGATGTTGGGGCCGGCCTTGTCGGAAAGGCCGAGCTGGCCGAGCCGCAGGCCCTCACCCGTGATCTGCAGCGTGTCGCCGTTGCCGCGCACCGCGGTCACCAGCTTTGGCGCGGCCGAGAGCACCACGGCGGACATCACGTCGTCGTTGTCGGGGTGATCGGCCAGCGCGTCGTCGACCGCATCGTCCAGTGCCTTCGGGTCGTCCGGCAGATCGACGAAAGCCTCCGGGCCGCGGTAGATCTGGCGCCGCTCGTAGTCCATGATGCCCTTGCGCAGCGAGCGATAGGCCGCCTGCTGGTCGGCCGCGACCAGCGTGGTCTGCACCGAGAGCCCGCGCGTGTAGATACTGTCGCCGTACTGCGCGTACATGAGTTGCCGCACCGTCTCGGCCACATACTCGGCATGCGGCCGGTTCGGGTCGGACGCATCGCGCAAATGCAGCGGCTCTTGCCTCGCTTCATCAGCCTGCGCGGCGGTAATGAAGCCGGTGTCCTTCATGCGGTCGATCACGTGGAGCTGCCGCGCACGCGCCCGCGTCGGGCTGTTGATCGGGTTGGCTGTGCCGGGCGACTTCGGCAGCCCGGCCAGCATCGCCGCTTCGGCCACCGTGATGTCCTGCAGCGGCTTGCCGAAGTACACCTCCGATGCGGCCGCAAAACCATAGGCCCGGTTGCCCAAGTAGATCTGATTCAGGTAGATCTCGAGGATCTGGTCCTTGCTCAACCGGTTCTCGAGCTTGAAAGCCAGCAACGCTTCATAAACCTTGCGGCTCAGCGTGCGTTCGGAGCTCAGGTAGACGTTGCGCGCCACCTGCTGCGTGATGGTCGAAGCGCCCTGGCTCATGCCGTGCCGCAAGTTGGCGAACACCGCGCGCATGAGACCGAGCGAGTCGACACCGCCGTGCTCGTAGAAGCGCGCGTCTTCGACGGCCAGCACCGCATCTTTCATCGACTTGGGGATCGCCGCGATCGGCGTCATCGTGCGCCGCTCTTCACCGAACTCACCGATCAAGGCGCCCTCGGCCGAGAAGATGCGCAGCGGCAACTTGGGCCGGTAGTCGGACAACGAAGACACGTCCGGGAGCTTCGGATAGATGAAGGCCAGCGCAACGCCGGCCACGAGCAACAGCGACGCCGCGCCGGCCGCAGCGGCGATGGCGGTCCATTTCAAAAGCTTGGGAATCGGAACCATACGAACCTCGATATCTGAATAAAAGTGGCGATGCCGCCCGGCTGCCGGTGATCTGGTGCTCAGTTCGACAGTGCGTACCAGTCGACCTTGCGCGTCGCCAGCATCAGCACCGCCAACATGCCGAACACCAGCAAGGCACCGAGCAGCAGCGCATTGCTCTCGGAAGCAAGCAGCCCATAGAGCGCGCCGTACAACAGCGCCACGAAAGCCGCGAACGAAGCGCCGCGCGTCCAGCCGCCAAGCACCGAACTGAAGTACACGGCGAGCAAGGACACGCTGGCCGTCGCAGCAACCGCATAAGCCTGCCAGAACAACAGCTTTTCCGAAAGCGCGAGCAGCAGCAGAAAAAACAACGCGATCGACAGGCCGACCAGACCGTACTGCACAGGATGGAGCCGCAACTTGCGAAAAAGTTCGAACATGAAACCGGCCATCAGCACGAGGCCCACGAAAAGCGCCCCGTACTTTACGGCGCGTGTGGACATCGCGTAGACGTTGAGCGGCTCGGCCAGCGTCACATCGAAAGTTTCCAGCACGTTGCCATCGGGCCCGCCCACGCCGGCGCGCACCTGCTCGCGCGCCGCGCTCACCAGCGATGACACGCGCCAGCGGGCATCGAAGCCTTGCGGTGTCACGCTTCGCTCCGACGCGAGAAAGCGTCCGCCGAAGCTCGGCGCGGCCCACGGCGAAGTGATGTGCGCGGTCATGTCGTCGGCGATCGGCGCAATGGACAGCGTCTCTTGCCCGACCAGGCCGAGCTTCAAGGCAAACGGCAGCGCTTCTTTGGCGTTCCACGCCGTCAATGCGGCGCCGGCCAGCGGTGCGTGGATGCCGCCAGCGAGCCACGCGTCTTTCTTGCCGAGGCCGGGAACGCGCTGCACGAAACGCAGGCTCTCGCCAGCCAGCGTCAGCTCCGGCGAGCCGTCGAGACCACGCAGATCACTGACACCGAGTGCGAGGTAAGGCGTGCCTGCTTCGACCGTGGACCCGGTTTCGCTGTGCGGGATCGTTGCCGGATCGAACGGAGGAAAGCGCCCTTCCAGCCCGGCACTGAACGTATAGAACAATACTTTGAATATGCCGCGATAGCGCTGCTGCGGCGTCATGGTGCCTTCGACGCGAAGCGTCTCGGGAAACGCCATGTGCGTGAGCGACTTTGTCCTCTCCACTTTGCCTGTCACGTTGCCGGCGGCGTTGCGCTGCTCTTCCATCCAGCGCTCGACATAAGGCACGACGAGCAGCGGTGCGACGAGCGTCTGCGGGCCTGCGTAGGTCTGCGCGAGTTCCTGTGCGGCCTCGCGCTGGCTTCCACCGCGCTGGTCGATCAACGAGCCGATCTCGGTCAGCGGGATGCACAACAACAAGGTCAGCAGCACGAGCACGCCAATCTTGAACAGAACTGAATTGCGAAGGTTCTTGAACATTTTTTCTCCCTGAATGTGGAACGCCCCGATGCTCGCCGCGCCTTCCGAAGTCTGTATGAAGTGCGCCGTCCGCATCACTTCACACAGACTTCACAGAAGGCGTTCGGCCTTCGAACGCAACGCGCGAAGGCTTCATTGCGACTTCTCCGTCGGGTCCGACATTCAGTCCCGTGCACCGTTGCACGCACCGGAGAAGAAATCGTCATGGACACCTGCCACAACGCAAACAACAACGCATCCACACGTCCTGGCCGCTGGCTGTGGGCAACCACCCTGGGCCTCGCCACGCTGGGTTTCGTCGCCCTCGGCGCGCGGCCATTGCACGCCCAGGAGGCGCCCGGGCCGCGGCTCAAAACCGAGAGCCCGTACTTCTTCGTGAAGAGCGACGACCCGACGGTCGACCGCCTGCCGCTGAAGGGCACCGAAGTCAACGTGCACATCTCCGGTGTGATCGCCGATGTCACGGTCACGCAGCACTACCGCAACGAAGGGCAGCGCGCCATCGAAGCCAAGTACGTGTTCCCCGGCTCGACCAAGGCAGCAGTCAATGGCCTCAACGTGCGGCTGGCCGATCGTCTCATCACCGCGCAGATCCGCGAGAAGCAGCAGGCGCAGATCGAATACGACACCGCGAAGAAAGAAGGCAAGACCGCCGCTTTGCTCGAACAGCATTTGCCCAACGTCTTTCAGATGAACGTTGCCAACATCCTGCCGGGCGACGACATCCAGGTCGAGCTGCATTACACGGAGTTGCTGGTGCCGCAGTCGGGCAACTACCAGTTCGTCTTTCCGACCGTGGTCGGGCCGCGCTACAACAGCCCGCAATCGTCGCAAGCCAACGCGAGCTGGGTCGCGCAGCCGGTGTTGCGTGCGGCCGTGGCGCCGAGCACGACCTTCGCCATGAAGGTGGCGATCGACACGCCGATGGGCATCAAGGAAGTGCGCTCGCGCACGCACGGCATCGACGTGAAGCAGGGTGACGAAGACAAACATGCCGACGTCGGGTTGACGCAAAGCGCCGAGCCCGCCGACAACCGCGACTTCGTGCTCGACTACCGCCTGGCCGGCGAAAAGATCGAATCGGGCCTGATGCTCTTCAAGGGCCAGGGCGGTGAAGGCGGCGCGAACGCCGAGAACTTTTTCCTCGCGATGGTCGAGCCGCCGAAGTCGGTCGCGGCCACTGCCATCACGCCGCGGGACTACATTTTCGTGGTGGACATCTCGGGCTCTATGCACGGCTTTCCGCTCGACACGGCCAAGGTCGTGCTGCGAGAACTCATCGGCGGCTTGCGCACCAGCGACACTTTCAATGTGCTGCTGTTTTCCGGCAGCAACAAGATGCTGTCGCCGCACTCGGTGCCCGCCACACGCGCCAACATCGAGCAGGCGTTGTCGACGATCCAGAACTACAGCGGCAGCGGCAGCACCGAGCTCATCCCTGCGTTGAAACGCGTCTATGCCGAGCCCAAGCAGCCCGACGTGTCGCGCACCGTGGTGGTGGTGACCGATGGCTACGTGACGGTCGAACGCGAGGCTTTCGAGCTGGTGCGCAAGAACCTGTCGCAAGCCAATGTGTTCGCTTTCGGCATCGGCTCATCGGTCAATCGCAGCCTGATGGAAGGCATCGCGCGGGCCGGCATGGGTGAGCCCTTCATCATCACCGACCCGATCGAAGCGACCGAGCAGGCCGCACGCTTTCGCCGCATGGTCGAGTCGCCGGTGCTGACCAGCGTGAAGGCGAAGTTCGAAGGCCTCGACGTGTACGACGTCGAACCGGCCGCGCTGCCCGACGTGATGGGCGAGCGCCCGGTGATCGTGTTCGGCAAGTGGCGCGCGAACGCCGATGGCACGGCGAAAGGCCGCATCGTCATCGAAGGCCGCAGCGCCAACGGCCCGTACCGGCAAGAGCTGAAGGTCGACGGTGCCGTGCGGCAAGACACCGCCGCACTGCGCAGCCTGTGGGCACGCCACCGCATCGCGTCGCTGAGCGACCAGGAGACGCTGGAGGGCGGCGACACCTTCAAGCAGCGCATCACCGACCTCGGCCTGCAATACAGCCTGCTGACGCAATACACCAGCTTCATCGCGGTCGACAAGGTGGTGCGCAATGCGGCGCCGCAGAACACGGTCGGCGTGAACCAGCCGGTGCCGTTGCCCAAAGGTGTGAGCGAACTCGCCGTGGGCGGCGCCACGCTGGGTGCCGAAGTGCCGAGCACCCCGGAGCCCGAAACGATGGGCGCCATCGCGGTGGTGCTGTCGATGCTCGCGATGCTGCGCCGGCGTGCACGCCGGCATGACGACCGCCGCTTCACGGCTTGAACGGAGCGACCGGACACCATGACGCTCGCTCACTTCGCACAGCACCATCCGCGCTTCGTGGACTGGAGCATCCACGTCGATCGGCTTCCTGCCGCCGGCTGGCTCGCGCTGCAGTTCGCTGCGCTGACGCCGACCTGGTGCTGGATGGTCGACCGCATGCGCGACGGCTCGGACGATCCGCTCGGCGCGCTGGCCCTGGCGTCGCTGGCCGTGCTGGTTTGGCACCTGCGGCGCGAACTGCGCGCGGCACCGCGCCTCGGCTGGATGGCGCTGGCTGCATGCGGCACGCTGCTCGCCGCAGTGGCCCGTACAGGAGTGACCGGGGTGAGCGGTCTCGGCGCGTTGCCCGCTCTGCCACCGCTCGCGGCCAGCCTGCTGGCGGTGCTGGCGCTGGCCTGCGGCCTCATCGCCTTCCTGCCGAAGCGCGTTGCCGCGTTGCCGGTGGCCGGTCTCGCGGTGCTGGCGCTTCCGTTGCTCTCGTCGCTGCAGTTCTATGCCGGGTATCCGCTGCGCGTGGTCACCGCCGAAGCGAGCCGCTGGCTGCTGGCGCCGGGCTTCGACGTCCTGCGCGAAGGCAGCACGCTGCGGGTCGGCGGCCGCATGGTCATCGTCGATGCGCCGTGTTCCGGCGTGCAGATGGTCTGGCTCGGCTACTTCACCGCGTGCGCGGTCGCGCTGTGGGCACAGCGTACCGATCGGCAGTTCGTGGCCCGGCTGCCTGTCGTCGGCTTGCTCGTGCTGCTCGGCAACATCGTGCGCAACGCGGTGCTGGTCGCGCTCGAAGGTGCGGGGCATGCGCCGGCGCCCTGGGCGCACGACGCGTTCGGCTTGCTGCTGCTCGCGCTGGTCTGCGGCGGCATCGCGTGGGCGATGGCGCGGCACGCTGCAAAGCCCCTTCGTACAGGCGCTTCGGCCACGCCGAACGCCATCCCCGGCTTGATCACATCCCCAGGAGGCCGCCGTGTCGACACCGCTCTTTGACCGCTGGTTTGCCAATCGCTTCATTCATCGTGCCGTCCACAAAAGCCTGTTCGGCGCGGCCATGCTGCTGTGCCT
>JAQGMP010000032.1 GCA_028292285.1 Variovorax sp.
ATGTGCTGATGAAGCGCGTTTCGCTGGCCGACGCGACCGGCCAGTTGCAGACTGACGACGCACGGCGTCTGGCCTACGAAATGGCGGTGTGCGTTTGCGATGCCGATGGCACGCACTCGGAAGCCGAGCGCCACTTTCTGGCCGATCTGCGCAGTTCGCTCGGAGTCGATGCGGGTGCCGCGGCCGCGTTTACGCAGCAAGCCGACGCGCTGGCTGCGGCCTCGATCACCGGGACCGCGGTGACGGTGTCGAGCGGCGAGCCTGCAGCGATGCCGACGCCGAGCGCTGCCCTGCCCGCGGCGCCCGACGATGCCGAACTCGACAAGGCCATCCTGAACGCCGCCATCCTCAACGGCGCGCTCGAACTGCTGCCTGAGACGCTGTCGACCATGGCGATCATTCCGCTGCAGATGAAGCTGGTCTACCGCATCGGCAAGTCGCACGGCTTCGAGCTCGACAGCGGCCATGTCAAGGATTTCATCGCGACGGTCGGCGTGGGCCTCACGTCGCAGTATCTCGAGCAAGCAGGGCGCAAGCTGCTCAGCGGTTTGCTGGGCAAAGTCGGCGGCGGCTTGCTCGGCGGGATGCTGGGCGGCACGGCGAAGCAGGCCGTGAGCTCGGGCATGAGCTTCGCGACCACCTATGCGCTCGGACACGTTGCCAAGCACTACTACGCCGGCGGCCGCACGCTGTCGACGCAGATGCTGAAAGACGCTTACGCCAACGTCGTGCAGGAGGCGCAGGGTTTGCAAACCCGCTACCTGCCGGAGATGCGCCAGAAGGCCAGCACGCTCGATGCGGGCACGGTGCTGTCGATGGTTCGCAAGGCCTGACAAAGCCGACGGCCGGCCCAGCCCGGCCCGCGCGACCCACGTGGCGCGGCTATCGATCCGGCTGCGTGGCGCCGGTGATATCCGCCCCTCGCTCGGCCAGCAGTTCGCGCAACAGCGACCGGTGGCAGCGCGATTCGTCTTCGCAATAGCAGCCGACCGCCAGCGCGGCTCCGTGCGACAACGCCGCCAGCAGATCGATGCTGCGGCTGGCATCGGCCGCGGCCATCTCTGCCTTGTATTTGCGAGCAAAGGCATTCCATTGCGCGGGCGTTTCGGCCGCCTGGCCCAGCTTCATCGTCTCGGCCGACGGCGCCAGGTTGGGGTACCACACGTCGTACCAGTCCTGTGATGCGAACTCGGCCTTGGGCACGCCCCGTGGCGGGCGTCGCACGGTGCCGATGCGCAAGCCCTCTGCAGGAGCCCGCGGCGTGCCGAGTCTGACGATGCCGATGGCCATGGGCTACTTCCTCGTGAACACGTTTTTCGTCGATCTCATGTGCCGACGAAGCCGCCATCGGCGCGCTGCACCACGACCGTGGCCGACCGGGGCCGCACACTGCCCGCCACCGTGCCGTCGGGCCAGGCGCTGTTGGGCTCGCCCGTGCCATCGTCGCGGCGCTCGCCCGGATGCTGGATGTTCACGAACAGCGTGCGCCGGTCGGGCGTCGATGTACAGCCGGTGATCTCGCAGCCGTTCGGCCCGACCAGAAAGCGCTTGATGCGGCCGGTCGCGACGTCGGCGCACAGCATCTGGTTGTTGCCGAGCGCGGTCAGCGGCCCTTTGCCGATGTCCTGGCCGCTCATGTCGGTCTGGATCCACAGCAGCCCGCCGCTGTCGAAATGCAGGCCGTCGGGCGAGCCGAAGGCATCGGCGTCGGGGCTCGGATAGCGCGTGCCGGCGGTGGGCAGCGCGGGGTCGCCGGCCAGCGCGAAGTGGTCCCAGTCGAACGACGTGCTGCCGGCGTCGTGCGCATCTTCGCGCCAGCGCAGGATGCCGCCGAAGATGTTGACGGCGCGCGGATTGGCGGCGTCGACCGGTGGGCGGCCCGGCGTGCCGCGCTGGACGTTGTTGGTGAGCGTGACGTAGACCTCACCGGTCTGCGGATGCACCGCGATCCACTCGGGGCGGTCCATCTTCGTGCCGCCGACGATGTCGCCGGCCAGGCGCGCATGAATCAGCACCTCGGCGGGCGTCGCGAAGCCGGCGGCGGCATCGATGCCGTTCTTGCCGTGCGTGAGTTCGAGCCAGCGGCCGCGGCCGCCCTGGTCGTAGCGCGCCACGTACAAGGTGCCGTCGTCCAGCAGCGTGCGGTTGGCCGCGCGCGACGCGGCATCGTTGCCTTGCCGAACCTTCTCGCGGCTGACGAACTTGTAGATGTACTCGAAGCGCGCGTCGTCGCCCATGTAAACCGCGACGCGGCCGTCTTTGGTCGTGGTGCAGGTCGCGCTCTCCTGCCGCTTGCGGCCGAGCGCGGTGCGCTTGACGGGTGCAGCGGCCGGGTCGAACGGATCGATCTCGACGACCCAGCCGAAGCGGTTCGATTCGTTCGGGTGCTTCGTGATGTCGAAGCGCTCGTCGAAGCGCCAGTATTCGACCCACTGCGATCCGGGCACGGTGCCGTAGCGGCGCTGCGCATCGCTCACGCGCGCCGCGGCCTCCTTCGGACCGCCGAAGTAGCCGTAGAAGTTTTCTTCGCAAGTGAGGTAGGTGCCCCACGGCGTGACGCCCATCGCGCAGTTGGCGAAGGTGCCGAACACCTGGTCGCCGGCCGGGTTGGCGGCGGTGCGCATCCAGGGCGAGCCCGCTGCCGGGCCGGCGATGCGGATGGCCGTGTTGCCATGCACGCGGCGGGCGTAAGGCGACGGCAGCACCTGGCGCCAGCCCTCGGGCCGCCGCTCGATCTCGATGACCGAAACACCCATGGCGTGCAGCGACTTGCGCACCTTTTCCGCGGTCCACTGCGTGACGCCGTCGGTGTGCAGCAACTGCTCGTCGGTGTACTCGTGGTTCATCACCAGCAGGCCCCGGTCGCCGCCCGAACCCAGCGGAAAGAAGTGCATGCCGTCGTGGTGCATGCCGGCCTGCACCGCCTGGTCGGCGGCGCTGTTGGAAGCATCGGGCGCGAAGGCCGGCATGGCGCCGGCAATGCCGGTGGGCGAGCCCCACGGATACAGCACCCGGGCGACGTAGCCGGGCGGCACTGTGACGGCGTCGCGCAGCGTGGCGGGCACAGAAGCGAAGCCCAGCGCGCCGGCGGTATTGGTGCTGGCGCCGGCACCGGCACCGGAGACAGCGCAGCCTTGGCCGAGCAGGGCGACCACCGCGGCAGCGCCGGACTGGAGGAATTGGCGTCGATCGAAAGTCATGGACCGCCATCATCGCCGAGCCGCGCAACGGCGCGATACTCGGCGCCAAATACTTACCCAGACCGGAGACATCAATGAACGCACGCATCGAATGGACGCGCCACGACGACGGCGTGATCGAACTTCAGCTGACCCGCGCCGACAAGATGAACGCGCTCGACCCCGCGATGTTCGACGCGCTCATCGAGGCTGCCGAACGGCTGCGCAACGACGCCGGGGCACGTGCGGTCGTGATCTCCGGACGCGGCAAGGCGTTCTGCGCCGGACTCGACATGCAGTCTTTCGAACGCATGGACCAGGGCGGCGCCGGCGTGTTAGGCGAGGGCGGTGCCGGCGCCGATTTGCTGGTGCGCACGCACGGCCTGTCGAACGCGGCGCAGCAGGTGGCGATGGCTTGGCGCGATGTGCCGGTGCCTGTCATCGCCGCAGTGCACGGCGTGGCTTTCGGCGGCGGCCTGCAGGTGGCGCTGGGCGCCGACATCCGCATCGTCGCGCCCGACACGAGGCTGTCGGTCATGGAAATCAAATGGGGGCTGGTGCCCGACATGGCCGGGATGGTGTTGATGCGCGAGCTGGCGCGGACCGACGTGGTCCGCGAACTCACTTTCACCGGCCGCATCTTCAGCGGCGAGGAGGCGCTGAAGATCGGTTTTGCGACACGGCTCTCATCCGAGCCGCTGGCCGACGCGCTGAGGCTGGCGCACGACATCGCCGCAAAAAGCCCGCATGCGATCCGGGCCGGCAAGCGGTTGCTGAATGCCTCGCTCAGCCATAGCGCAGCCGACATGCTGCTGGCCGAATCGGTCGAACAGCAAGCACTGATCGGCAGCGCGAATCAGACCGAAGCGGTGCGCGCCAACATCGAGCGGCGCGCGCCGAAATTCGCCGGCGTGTAAGCAGTCGCCGTCAGCGGCAGGGGCCGTTAGCGGCCATCAACGGCCACAGGCGCTCAATGCGCCTGCGCGTTGCGCTTGCGAGTGGCGGCGCCCTTCTTCGCGGAGGCCGAGCGTTCCGCCGCCGTTCGCGATGCAGCCGCGGCGCCGCCGAGGCGGCCTCCCTTGCGCGAAGGTGCGTGATTCTCGGGACTGCCGCGCCCGGAGCCGCTTTTCTTGCCGCCGCCGGTTTCCTTGTTCACCGTGGCCCACGCGCGCCGCTCGGCTTCGCCCTTGGACGTGCCGCGCTTTTCGTAGCCTTCCTCGATATGTTCGGCTTCGCGCTTCTGTTTGTCCGTGTAGCTGGACTTGTCACCTCTTGGCATGGCTGCTCCTTTCGATATGAAGGGTGCCCATGCTGCAAGCCGGCGAGGGCTTGCGGGTAGGAAAACGCGGTCGTTGCGCGTCGGTTTCCTGGCTACACGTCAGTCGCAGCGAAAGAGAACGCCCTGCTGTCCCGCGAGCGCGGCGTCTTGAGCGGGGATCAGGCGAAACGGTTCGCCCCTCCTGGCGCAATAGCTTTCTGCTTCCTGCAACGTCGACGTGTTCAGCAACCCATCGTAGAGCCTCACCACCCCGGTCACCGGTGCCACGCAACCCGCAGCGAGCAGGCACAGCGCCACGGGCACCGACATCGACAACGCCGCGCCGGCAAGCATTTTCAAGGACTGAAAAGGGGATGGGTTCATTTCAATTGGGTGCGAATAACGGGCTTTATCGGTGGTTCGACCACACGAACCGCCGCCTACATTTCAATGCATTAAAACCCGAGGAGACTTCATGCCCCGACTGATCGTCATGTCCGACCGCGGCTTCACCAAACAGGTCTCGCTGCGCGCCGGCAAAACCACGGTGGGCCGCGATACCGACAACCTGCTCGTGATCGACTCGCATCGTGCGAGTCGCCGCCATGCGGTGTTGATCAGGGAGGGGAGCTCCGTCTGGGTGCGTGATCTGGACAGCAGCAACGGCACCTTCATCAACGACGAACGGGTGGTGTGCAGCCGCCTCGAGCATGGCGACACCGTGGTGATCGGCGAGTACAGGCTGCGCTTTCTCGACGGCATCGCGGCTCGCGAGTCGGCCACCATGACGCTCGACCTCGCGTCGATGCACAGCGCGCTGGCTTCGCGGCGTTTCGGCTCCGCGGGCCGCACGCAGTCGCTCTGGCGCTGACCCAAAAAAGAGCCCGCTCGAGGCGGGCTCAAAGATCTTTGGTCGGAAGATCCATGGAGAAACCACTACCTATATCGGCCGGGCCGACCAAGACTTGAGCGGGTTCTGGCCCGATCGGCCCGTCACCGCCCCGCAGCGGCCGGCGCCGCGATCAATGCATACAACTCCGGCTCGGAGATGAGCGACGCCACCACACGGCCGCCGTCCGGTGCGACGAGGTAAGCCGCACTGCGATCTTCTTCGAGCAATTCGACCACCAGTAGCGGATCGTCGACATTCAGATCGGCAGGCGTCCGAAACGGATCGGGCACTGTCATGCCCATCGCTTCGAGCGTGTCCGACAGCACGAACCAGGGCTGGTCGTGGCGGATCGTCCTGCGGATGCCGTCGAACTGCGACGGCAAGCCGGCGCGGTGCAGCGGCATGGCGCGAGCGGTCGGGGAAGTGTGGTTCTGGACGTTCATGGGTGCGATCGGTGGCTGTCGGCAAGCCGCATGATCGGCCGCTTTTCTGAGGCGAGCCTTAGGGAGGTGCCTTGGTGCCGATGGCCTGTCCGGCAGGGATCGAACCTGCGACAACCGACTTAGAAGGTCGGTGCTCTATCCAACTGAGCTACGGACAGTTGCGCGGCGATTATGCCGCGACCCTTTTTCTACCACTGCCCGACGGCGGCGCCACGAACGAAAAAGCCGGTAGCGACTTGCATCGCTACCGGCGTTTCGTTTTTTGATGGTCGGGGCGAAAGGATTCGAACCTTCGACCCTCTGGTCCCAAACCAGATGCGCTACCAGGCTGCGCTACACCCCGACAAGCCTTCGATTCTAGCTTGGGTTTGCGGCTTAATCCGCGAGGCCATGGATTTCAGCGTTTGGCGTACTGCGTGCCGCCGAAAAGAACGTCGCGCGACTTGTCGTCGGTGAGCGGTTTGCGCAGGTCGGCCAGCACCTTCACACCGCGCTGCACCGCGGGCCGCGCGGCGATGGTGTCGAACCATGCCTTCAGGTGCGGATAGTCGGTGAGCGTGATGCCCTGGTTCTCCCAGCTGCGAAGCCACGGAAAAATCGCGATGTCGGCGATCGAATACTGCTCGCCCGCGATGAACTTCGACCTGGCCAGTTGGCGATCGATGACGCCGTAGAGCCGCTTCGCTTCGTTGCTGTAGCGGTCGACCGCATAGGCGATCTTTTCGGGTGCGTACAGCCGAAAGTGATGCGCCTGTCCGAGCATCGGACCGACGCCGCCCATCTGGAACATCAGCCACTGCAATACGTCGTAGCGGGCGCGGTCGCCGGTCGGCATGAACTTGCCGGTCTTGCCCGCGAGGTACACCAGGATGGCGCCCGACTCGAACAGCGAAATCGGCTTGCCGTCCGGCCCGTCGGGGTCGGTGATCGCCGGGATCTTGTTGTTAGGGCTGATCTTCAGAAACTCGGGCGCGAACTGGTCGCCGGAGCCGATGTTCACCGGGTGCGCGACATAGGGCAGGCCGCATTCCTCCAGCATGATGTGGACCTTGTGGCCGTTCGGCGTAGGCCACGTGTAGACGTCGATGGTGGGTGTCGTCATGAGTCGAAATTTCCTAAGCCACGGATTGCGCACCCGACAGGTGCTGATGGATCGATGCGACGGCCGCAGCGCCTTCGCCGATGGCGCCGCCCACGCGCTTGACCGAGCCCGAGCGCACGTCGCCGACCGCGAAGACGCCTTCGACGCTGGATTCGAGCGGCGACTTGCCGTCCAGCCCGGTGCAGACGAAGCCGTGCCCGTCGGTCTGCACGCCGCAACCTTCGAGCCAGCCCGTCTCGGGCTCGGCACCGACGAACAGAAACACGTTGCGCGCCGGGCAGTCGTGCTGGTCGCCGCTGCGCGCGTCGCGCCAGGTGGCGCCGTTCAGTCCTGTCACGGGCTCGCCGTGCAGGCTGACCAGTTCCGTGTACGGATGCAGCTCGATGTTGGGCGCGGCTTCGATGCGGTCGATCAGGTAGCGCGACATGCTGGCGGCCAGCGACGGCCCGCGCACCAGCACGTTGACCTTGGCCGCTTGCTGCGACAAAAACACGGCGGCCTGGCCGGCCGAGTTGCCGCCGCCGACCAGCGCGATTTCCTGGCTGGCGCACATGCGCGCTTCGATGGCCGAAGCCCAGTACCAGATGCCGCGGCCTTCGAAGTCTTTCAGCCGCGGCACGTCGGGCCGACGGTAGCGCGCGCCGCTGGCGATGACCACGGTGCGCGCGTTCAGCAGGCGCCCGTCTTCCAGCTTGATCGCGAGCTGGCCCTGCGGCCCGGAGCGCGAGCAGTCCATCGACACGACCTTGGCCGGGATCAGCATTTCAGCGCCGAACTTCTGCGCCTGCACGTAGGCGCGGCCGGCGAGTGCGCCGCCTGAGATGCCGGTCGGAAAGCCCAGGTAGTTTTCGATGCGTGCGCTGGCGCCGGCCTGTCCGCCGTAGGAGCGGCAGTCGAGCACGATAACGCGCAGGCCTTCCGATGCCGCGTACACCGCGGTGGCCAGGCCGGCCGGTCCGGCACCGACGATGGCGACATCGAAGAGCTCGTCGTGCTCGATGGTGTCGACCATGCCGAGGCACCGCGCCAGCGCGTCTTCGGTCGGGTTCATCAGCACCTCGCCGCCGGGGCAGGCCACCAGCAACTGCGCCTCGCCGTACTGCTCGAGCATGGCGGCGCCGTCGGCGTCCTGCGTCGAATCTACGACGTGGTACGGATAGCCGTTGCGGCCGAGAAAATTCTCCAGCCGGCGCACGTCGGCCGAATCGGTCGGGCCGATCAGCACCGGGCCGCTGGCGCCGGCTTCCATCAGCGCGACGCGCCGCAGGATGAGCGCGCGCACCACGCGCTCGCCGAGGTCGGCTTCCGCAATGATGAGGGCGCGCAACTGGTCGGGCGGCACCAGCAGCACTTCGACGTCTTCTTCGGCGTGGCCGTCGACCAGCGCGGTGCGGCCCGACAGCTGGCCGACCTCCGCCAGGAACTGGCCGACGCCCTGCACGGCGATGGGTTCGACATGGCCCAGGCCGTCGCGCTGGCTGATGGCGACCTTGCCCTTCAGCACGACGAACATGCCGGGGCCGACTTCTCCGGCCTTGAACAGGCAGTCGCCGCGCTTGTAATTTTTAACCGTGCCGAAGCGCTGAATTCGTGCGATGTCGGCCTCGCCGAGCGTGGGGAACATCTGGTGGCGTCGGGTCTCGATTTCGATCGGCCCGTCGGTGGCATCGTTGGCCATGGCAGCTCCAGAAATAAGGGTGGCACCGCGCGTCTGCGCCGGCCGCCCCGGTTCAGAGCATCAGCCGTGCCACGGTGAAGTAATGCGTCATGGTGCCACCGAGCACGAAAAGGTGCCATACGCCATGTGCATGCGTCCAGCCGCGGCGGTTGCGATAGAAGACCGTGCCCGCGGTGTACACGGCAGCGCCCGCGAGCAGGCCGGCGAGCGCCAAGCCGTCGAGTCGGGCAGCGAGCGGCGCCGCCGTGAGCACGCACAGCCAGCCCATGGCGACGTAGATGCGCAGCGAGGGCTGCGGTGCTGTCGACGGATCTGCCGGCCGCAGTTCGCGCGCGATGCCGAAGAGAGCGAAAGACCATATCGCCGCCAGCAACGCGGCGGCCCAGCCGGCCGGCAACGCCACGAGTACGAACGGCGTGCAGGTGCCGGCGATCAGCAGGTAGATCGCGCAATGGTCGGCACGCTCCCACGCAGCGCGGGCGCGGCCTTGCGCGGAATGGAACAGGGCCGATGCGGCGTAGAGCGCCACCGCGCACACCGCGAACACGAGGGCGCCGATGATTTTCGCGGGCTCGCCCGAGGCGAAAGCACGTGGCAGCAGCACGGCCGCACCGCCGATGGCGAGCATCAATCCCAGCAGATGCGAGTACCCGTT
Source organism: Variovorax sp. (assembly GCA_028292285.1). Lineage (GTDB taxonomy): Bacteria > Pseudomonadota > Gammaproteobacteria > Burkholderiales > Burkholderiaceae_C > Variovorax. Next base: position 9,208 of record JAQGMP010000032.1, read on the forward strand.
GAAGCGTTCTCCGCGGCAAATCACCAAGCGCTGTGCTGTCATAAATCTGTCATGTCTACGCGTTCAGAATCAGGGGAATCTCTTCATCTCGAAAACCCTTATGAACGCCATCAAGACCGCCCGAAAAATGATCAGTGCCAACCCCGCGAGCGACTCGGCCAGGACGCTGGCGCAGCTGGTGCTGGCCCTCGAATCGGAAGGCAGTTTCGGCGTGACCGATCTGTACAAGCTCGATCTCGACACCTTCGAGCTGGCGATCGACATCCTCAAGGAATGGCGCATCGACCGCTACTACGTCGGCAAGGCCAAGCTGTTCGACCTGTCGATGCAGGTGACGACGCTGCCGAGCTGATAGCTCGGCCGTCTCAGAACTCAATAACGCTCCGGCACCATCATGTCGGCCGGGACCGGCTGGCGTGAATACTCCGGATTGCGCACGCGTGCCGGCAGCGCGACCGGCGCATGCTGCACCTCGTGGTAGGGCAACTGCGTCAACAGATGCGAAATGCAGTTCAGGCGCGCCTTCTTCTTGTCGACCGCCTGCACGACCCACCACGGCGCCTCGGGGATGTGCGTGCGCTCGATCATCACTTCCTTGGCGCGGGTGTATTCCTCCCAGCGGCGCCGGCTTTCGAGATCCATCGGGCTCAGCTTCCATTGCTTGAGCGGATCGTGGATGCGGCCGAGAAAGCGCATGTGCTGCTCTTCGTCGGTGATCGAAAACCAGTACTTGATAAGCGTGATGCCCGAGCGCACCAGCATGCGTTCGAAGTCGGGCACCGAGCGAAAGAACTCTTCGTATTCGGCATCGCTGCAAAAACCCATCACGCGCTCGACGCCGGCACGGTTGTACCAACTGCGGTCGAACAGCACCATCTCGCCGGCGGCGGGCAGGTGCGCCACGTAGCGCTGAAAGTACCACTGCGTGCGCTCGCGGTCGTTGGGTGCGGGCAGGGCGGCGACGCGCGCCACGCGCGGGTTCAGGCGCTGCGTGATGCGCTTGATGACGCCGCCCTTGCCGGCCGCGTCGCGGCCCTCGAAAAGGATGACGACCTTCTGCTTGCTGTGCTGCACCCAGTCCTGCAGCTTGACGAG
>JAQGMP010000052.1 GCA_028292285.1 Variovorax sp.
GGTGCCAGGCTGCGCAGTGCAACGATTGCTGCGACGAACACCGGCAATCCGATCAGGCAAATGCTCAAGGCGCAGGTGCGCCAGGTCTGGCCCATCAGCATCGGCATGCGGGCATCGGCCGATGCGCCGACCCAAGCCGCGAGCGCCAGCACCCACACGCCCACCGCGGGCAGCAGCGCGCCCCACCACGCTTTCCGCACCGGCACGCCAGGACGGGCCAGGCGCTGCAGCATCACGAAGCCGGCGACCGCGATGCAGGCCGGAAACAGCAGCTTGACCCAGAACATCGGCCAGAACATGACCTCGACCAGATCGCGCCGCAGGCCGTACTCGGCGAACAGAATGGCCAACGAAAGCGGCAAACCGATCGCAACCGCCCAAGTCAGCCGTTGCGACGCGGCATGCCGAGGCACAGGCGCAATGCCGTTGGCCAGCATCGTGACCAGGTCGTCGGTCTTCATGGCGCACTCCTGAAGCGGGCGGCGAGTGCCTTCAGGCCGCGGTGCACGTTCACCTTGACGGCCGACTCCGACATGCCGATCAACCGCGAAGTCTCCGCGACCGACAGCCCTTCGAGCTTGACGTGAACGATCGGCAACCGTTGTCGGTCTGGCAACGTCGCCAGCAGGCCGCCGAGGTCGCGCCGGGCGTCGCTGGCATCGGTCGCTGAATCGGCGAACACTGCGAGGTCGTCATCGATCGGATCGTGCAAGGCCTCGCGGATCGACTTGGAGCGCAGCAGATCGATCATCTTGTAGCGGGCAATGGCATGCACCCAGGCCGTCAACGGCTGGTCGGGCTGGTAGGTGTGACGCTGGTTGTGCATTGCGAGCAGGCATTCCTGTACGAGGTCTTCGACCTCATCGGGCCAGCCGAACAGGCGCTTGCCCAAAAACGCGCGGAGATGCGCGCCGAGTTTCGACAGAAACGAGTGGTAGGCCGCGGCATCGCCCGCCAGCCCTTCGAGGAACAAGGCCCGCAGTACGGTTTCGGCGGTCTCCGCGGCCTCGATGCCGTGTGCACCCGTCGCGCTGTCCCTTGTTATTCGTGGCATGAAGTCGAACGGTTACGAGACTGGCGAAAAAAGAGGTCAAAGAATTGTGCCGTGCGCTGGCTTGCCAGTTCAGAAAGCGGTCGCTACATTGTTGTTTTTGAGGGCCTGCAATGTCTGTTGACGCCGTTTCGACTCCTTCTGCTTCATCCGCTTCTTCATCTCTTTCACTCCCCATCGCGGTTTCTGTCGATATTGCCGTCGTCGATCCGCTGCCCTCGCTGCTCGCTGCCACGCCAGCCCTCACCGCATCGGCCCCCGCCTCGCGCCACATCCGGCTCACCTCGCACAGCGGCGGCTTCGGCGCGCTGCCGATCCATTGGGCGGCTGCCACCGCCGCCGAGCGCGGACCGGTCGTCGGCACCACCACCTCGCGCGCGCACCGCAACGTCATCGGCACCCACAGCGGCTCGTACAGCGTGTACCGCGCCCTCGCCGTGGCGGCCGGCGCACTCAAGCGCGAGCACCGTGCCGATCTGACCAACACCGCACCGACCGATCTCATCGGCCCGTACCCGCAATGGAGCGAGCCGGGCAAGATTGTCTCGCTCGACCCATGGGGTGCACTGGTGGCCGACGTGTTTTCCGGCGAGCTCGCGGCCGGCTACGACATCCGCCCGACCATCGCCATCACGCAGGCCCACGTCATCCTGCCGGAAGTGATCGAAGCACTGCAGAGCGGGCGGCTGAAGGCCGACGGCAAATTCCTCACCGCAGGCGGTGCGGCGATGGTGACCAAGGCGGCGATCGAGCCGGTCTGGTTTTTGCCCGAGGTGGCCAAGCGCTTCGGCTGCAGCGAAACCGATCTGCGCCGCACATTGTTCGAAGAGACAGGCGGCATGTACCCCGAGCTGGTGACGCGCTCCGACCTCGAAGTGTTCTTGCCGCCTATCGGCGGGCAAACGCTCTACATCTTCGGCAACCCGCGCGACCTCGCCAACCCCGAGGTCGAACTCACCGCGCGCATCCATGACGAGTGCAACGGCTCGGACGTGTTCGGCTCCGACATCTGCACCTGCCGGCCGTACCTGACGCACGCCATCGAGGAGTGCATTCAGGGCGCGCAGCGCGGCGGCGTCGGGCTGGTCGCCTACTCGCGCAAGGAGGGCCGCGCGCTCGGCGAGGTCACCAAGTTTCTCGTTTACAACGCCCGCAAGCGCCAGGTCGGCGGCGACACGGCCGACCAGTATTTCGCGCGCACCGAATGCGTGGCCGGCGTGCAGGACATGCGCTTCCAGGAGCTGATGCCCGACGTCTTCCACTGGCTCGGCATCCAGAAAATCCACCGCCTGGTGTCGATGAGCAACCTGAAGTACGACGCCATCACCGGCTCGGGCATCGAGATCGGCGAGCGGGTCAACATCCCGGACGACCTGATACCGGCCGATGCGAAGGTCGAGATGGACGCCAAGAAAGCCGCCGGCTACTTCACGCCGGGTCATGTGCCCGATGCCGAAGAGCTGAAGCAGGCCAAGGGTCGGGGGCTCGCAAAATGAACGAAGCGAACCCTGTCGATCCATTCGACGAGCTCACCGACGACAGCAGTCATCCGGCCGGCGCTGCAGCGCTTCTGCGCAGCACGGCCGCCATCCGCGAACGCTCAGCCGCCCTGCTGGCGCGCGCACGGCGCGGCGAGTCGGCGTGGTTCACCATCGGCGACGACAGCACGGTCGAAGACGCGGCACGGGCCGTGGCCGAAGTGACGCTCGAACGCTATCCGTGGGACACGATCCCGTACCACAGCCGCTGGCGCCATTTCGAGGCGGGCGGTGTCGACCGGCTGGCCGAGCTGAACAAGCTGCTGGGTGATGCCGCGACGTCGCGCGACCGCGCACGCGCCCACATCGACCTGGCGCTGGTCAGTGTGCTGCTCGATGCCGGTGCCGGTGCCGATTGGCGCTACATCGAAACCGCCTTCGGGGAAGAAGAAGGCCAGAGCTTTTCGCGCTCCGAAGGGCTGGCCGTGGCGAGCTTTCACGCCTTCACCAGTGGCCTGTTCTCGTCGAATCCCGACCGGCCGTTGCAGGCCGATGCGGCCGGCCTCAAAGCGCTGGTGACCGACCGCCTCGGCGATGCGCTGCAAGTCAGCAACGCCAATCCGCTGGTCGGACTGGCCGGGCGCGCGATGCTGCTGCGCCGGCTCGGCGAAGCGATGACCGAGCAGCCTGAAGTCTTCGGCGACATCGGCCGGCCCGGCGGCATGTTCGATGCGCTGGTCGGCCCATACGGCCCGGCTGCCCCACCGACCGCCGAGATCACGGCGCACGAGATTTTGTCGCTGCTGCTCGATTCGCTGTCGCGCATCTGGCCGGCATCGAACGCCATCGACAGCATTGCCGCGGATGGCAGCGACAGCGTTGGCGGCATCGGCTCCAGCGACCCGGCCTTGGCGCTCGGAGATTGCTGGCGGCACAGCGCGGTGAGCGGCCCCGGCCTCACGAACGGCTGGATGCCGTTTCACAATCTGTCGCAGTGGCTGACCTATTCGCTGCTCGAACCATTTGCCTGGGCCGGCGTCAAGGTGCGGCACCTGGAAGCGCTGACCGCGCTGCCGGAATATCGCAACGGCGGCTTGCTGCTCGACAGCCAGGTCATCGTGCCGAAAGACCCGGCGTTTCTGGAACGCAGCTGGAAAGTCGGTGACGAGTTCATCGTCGAATGGCGTGCGCTGACGGTGGCGTTGCTCGACGAGTTGGCGCCGCGCGTGCGCAAGGTGCTGAACCGCACCGAAGAAGAAATGCCGCTGGCCTGCGTGCTCGAAGGGGGTACCTGGGCGGCGGGCCGCGCGTCGGCGCAGCGGCTGCGCAACGGCGCGCCGCCGCTGATCATCGAGAGCGACGGCACCGTCTTCTAGTCGCAGGTTCAAGGCGCTGATTCAAGGCGCAGATCCAAATCGCGCCGGGCTGCGTACAAGCTCCGGAAGCACACGCGTCGTGTGCCCGGACAAGAAAGCGCCCATGTCGCAAAACACTGCCGTCGCCATCCATTGGGTCGAACAGGGCTACGTGCCCGACCGTGTCGTGCGGGCCGGCATCCGCCGTTTGCTGAAGGCTCGGGTGCTCGAACTGGAGAGCGACGACGCCGAAGCGACGGCCGATATCACCAGCGACTTCCTGGAGACGATGCGCAGCGCCGAGCTCGCGCCCCTGCCCGAGAAGGCCAACGAACAGCACTACGAAGTGCCGGCCGCCTTCTTCGGCGCCGTGCTCGGCAAGCATCGCAAGTACAGCAGCTGCTACTGGCCCGCGGACATCGACACGCTCGATGCGGCCGAAGCAGCGTCGCTCGACGCGACGTGTACGCGTGCCGGACTGAGAGACGGCCAACAGGTGCTGGAGCTCGGCTGTGGCTGGGGCTCGCTGACGCTTTTCATGGCGGAGCGCTACCCCGGCAGCCAGATCACCGCTTTGTCGAACTCCAGCTCCCAGCGCGAGTACATCGAATCCGAAGCGGCCCGACGCGGGATGACCAACGTGCGCGTGATCACCCGCGACTTCAACGTGTTCAACACCGACGAGCACTTCGATCGCATCGTGTCGATCGAGATGTTCGAGCACCTGCGCAACTGGCCGCGCGCCTTCGCCAACGTCGCGTCATGGCTGAAGCCAGGCGGCCGCTTCTTCATGCACGTGTTCGCGCACCGCGACGCGCCCTATCCCTTCGTCGAGCGCGACGCCAGCGACTGGATGAGCAAGCACTTTTTCTCCGGCGGCATGATGCCCAGCGACGACCTGGCGCTGCACTGCCAGGACGACTTGCGCCTGCTGCAGCGCTGGCGCTGGGACGGCACGCACTACCAGCGCACGTCCGCCGCATGGCTGCGCAACATGGACGCGCACCGCGCAGAACTGATGCCGCTGTTCGAGAGCACGTACGGCGAAGAAGCCAACGTGTGGTGGACGCGCTGGCGCCTGTTCTTCATGTCGGTCGAAGAGCTGTTCGGCTACGACGGCGGACAGCGGTGGTGGGTCAGCCACTACCTGTTCGAGAAACGCGCGTGACCGCGGCGGCGCAAGCCATGCGCGCCGGACACTCGCCGACTTCGCGAGGAGCACGAACGATAAACGCCGCTGCCATCGCCGGGGCCGCGCAGCCATCGCGCGCCATGCAGTTCGCGAACGTGGTACTGGCACAGATCGGATGGTTCGCTGCCGTGCTCGGCGCGGCCTGCGACGCCCCGCTGTGGGGCATGGCCTGCGTGCTCGCCGTGATCGCCTGGCACATTGCCATGTCGGCGAGGCCCGCGCCCGAGGCCGCACTCGTCGCGTGGGTGTGCCTGATCGGCTTTGCAGCGGAGACGATTCATGTCGCGCTGGGCAATGTCGCCTATCCGTCGGGGCAGCCTTTCGCGCATCTACCGCCTTACTGGATGGTCGGCCTTTGGGGCTTGTTCGCGATCCAGCTGAACGTGACCTTACGCTGGCTCCGCCCGCGCTTGTGGTTGGCCGTCGTGCTCGGCGCCGTCGCCGGCCCGGCCTCGTTCGTGTCGGGTGTGCGGCTCGGTGGTGCGCACTTCATTCACACCACGCCGGCGCTGGTCGAGCTCGTCGTCAGTTGGGCCGTGCTGATGCCTTTGCTGGTCTGGTTGTCGATGCGATTCGATGGCGTGACCATGAACGCGGTCGATGGCGCGGTCGTCGATGCGGCCGGCCCGGAGAGCGTTCATGCATGAGATGGCGGCGATGTGGCATGTGGCCGTAGCCGGCCTCGCGCTGACCGCGGTGCTGGCCGTGTCGACATGGCTGGCCAGCCTGGCGCAGGCCGACGTGAGCCTGGTCGACCGCATGTGGCCGATCTTTATCGCGGGTGCGGGCTGCGTCTACTTCGTGTTGCTGCCGACTTCGGGTGCCCGGAGCATTTGCATGATCGCGGTCGCCGTCGCGTGGGCCTTGCGCCTCAGCCTGTTCATCA
>JAQGMP010000066.1 GCA_028292285.1 Variovorax sp.
TCCAGGCAGCGGACTACCCCTGTTACTGCGCGGCACCGGGGTGCCGGGGCACGCTGGTCGCCTAACCTTAGGGCGATCCTGCCGAAGTCCACCGCGCTCCTGGACAACATCATCTACAAGGCATACCACAAAGATAGTTGGAGGATCCTGTGGCAACGACAACGCGCAAGCCCGAAACGAACTACCAGAGTAACCTGCTTCTCGGTGCGCTGACCGAAGCCGAGAAAGAGCGCTGGTCAGCTCACCTCGAACTGGTTGCGTTGCGCCTCGGAGCGGTGCTGGCTGAACCTGACGAAACCATGGCGTTTGTCTACTTTCCGACGACAGCTATCGTGTCGCTGATCTACGTGATGGACACCGGCGCCTCAGCCGAGGTAGCAGTGGTCGGCAACGAGGGGATTGTCGGCATTGCAAGCTTCATGGGAGGTGGCTCCGCCACCAGCCGGATTGTTGTGCAAAGTGCAGGCCATGGCTTTCGCCTACCGGCCAAAGTGCTCAAGTCGGAGTTCGAACGCAGCGGTTCGGTCATGCATCTTCTGCTGCGGTATACGCAGGCGCTGATCGCCCAGATGTCACAGACTGCGGTGTGCAACCGGCATCACACGGTCGACCAGCAGCTGTGCCGCTGGCTGCTGCTGAGCCTGGACCGGCTGCGCGGCCATGAGCTGGACATGACGCAGGAGCTGATCGGCAACATGCTGGGCGTCAGGCGCGAAGGCGTGACTTCGGCGGCCAGCAAGCTGAAGAAGAGTAAGCTCATTCGCTATGCCCGCGGCAAGATCACTGTGCTCGATCGGGCGGGTCTTGAGGCCCGTACCTGCGAATGCTATGCCGTCGTCAAGGCTGAATACGACAGGCTGCTGCTGGCGCCGCATTCCAAGGATTGAGCCGTCCCGCAGTCGGAATCACGCCGGCTGGCATCGTCGGCAAATTTGCAGCTTGCGACGTCTCAGTAAGCAGGCTGGTCGATTAAGCCAAGCGGCGCCAAGTGAGCGACAGCCGGAACGACTGGTATGACGACGAAGGGCGAGCGGGCTTTAAGGCACTGGGAGGTGCCTATGCAATCTTTTAGCTGGCGCTGGCACACGCCAGCGAGCGGGCCGGACGCACGATAGATATCGACGAACTGCCGCGTGCTCTTTCCGGCAGCCTCGACTTGCCCTACGGCACCCGCCGCGCCGCGAGTCCAGATTTCCAGGCCTGTGCCAGCCAGATGGTGTTCGCCTGTGCCACAGACGGCAACCACGGCCGGTCCTTTGCAGCAGGCGCCAGCCTCATACACGCCGGTGCGGTCATCTTCGTCCATGAAGGCGTGACGCAGGCTAGGCGCGATGCCATTGCTCGGTTGGGGCCGAAATCCGGGAAGTTGCCGGCAGCTACGACGATGCGGTTGCACAGGCCACGCGGACTGCCGCGCAGCAGGGCTGGACGCTGCTCTCCGATACCACCTGGCCGGGCGATGCGTGTGCTGGCAAGGCCGTGCCCTGGCGACCCGGCCCTGCTGGCAGGAGAAAGCGGGGGCGGCGACACACAGCCCCGGTCCAGCGCACCGGGGACTGCACGCTCGCTGCTCGTTGGGGCGCTTGCTCCGGCCTCTGCTTCCCAGCGCACTACTGGCATGGCTGAACAAAGCCGCTTCGCCACCTTGACATCGTTCTCCTCCGGCAGAACATCCGCGTCGAAGTAAACCAGATCCAGCGGCGGACTTATCGGGTCGATGCAACTGCGGCACGACGTTGACCATGGCGGCACATACGTCCACCATTGCGCATGCGCCAAGACAAAAGGCTTCCCATGGCTGACCACGACAAGGTGTTTGCAGGCTCGATTCCAAAGTTCTACGACGCACTGATGGTGCCGCTGATCTTTGAAGGCTTCGCCGCCGACATGGCGGAGCTCGTCGCCAGTTTCTCACCCGGAGCGGTCCTTGAAACGGCTGCCGGCAGCGGTGTGGTCACGCGCGCGCTTGCGCCAAGACTCGCTGCGGATGCGAGATACGTGGTAACAGACCTCAACCGGCCCATGCTCGACTATGCCGCCTCCCGACAGGGCGCCGATCCCCGCATCGAATGGCAGCAGGCGGACGCGCTCAACCTTCCGTTCGAGGATGGGTCGTTCGATGTCGTTTGCTGCCAATTCGGCGCGATGTTTTTTCCCAACCGAGTCGCTGGCTACGCCGAGGCGCTTCGCGTGATGAGGCCCGGCGGGCGCCTTGTCTTCAATGTCTGGGACCGCATCGAAGAGAACGCTTTCGCCGACGACGTCACAAATGCTCTCGCAGCGATGTTTCCACACGACCCTCCGCGGTTCCTCGCTCGCACGCCGCATGGCTATCACGATGCCGCGCTGATCCGTAAAGAGTTGACGCAAGCAGGATTCGCCGCCATCGAAATTGCGAGGCACGAAAAGGTGAGTCACGCTGCCTCGGCATACGACGCGGCTACCGCGTACTGCCATGGAACACCATTGCGCAACGAAATCGAAGCGCGCGACGCTCCTTTGCTTCATCTGGCAACGGAGCTTGCGGCGCAGGCGATAGCCAGCCGCCATGGCGAAGGACCGGTGACCGGAAAAATACAGGCGCATGTGATCGTTGCGCGAGAGTAAAGAACTCGGCCGCGAGTTGCCAGAAGCAGCCGTGGTGAGCGCCTGAGATGTCCGACTGCCGTACCTCGCCTCGCTTTAAATGGCAGCAGTTCGCTGCGAGCGCACGCATATGCCTGCTCGAAACTGACTGGCCAAAGTCGAATGGACTTTTTGCGAACGATGCAGGAAGGCCCGAAGCGGTTGTCCAGGCGGTGTTTGCAAGGGGCACTGCCGGCGGCTCAAATTCGAAA
>JAQGMP010000069.1 GCA_028292285.1 Variovorax sp.
GCGGCGCAGATGATGTCGGGTGGCCTCAAGGCGGTCCTGATCCTCAACAACGAACCGGTGTTCGACTCTGCCGTCGGCGCCGCGGCGGCCGATGCGCTGTTCAAGGCCCAGATGGTCGTGACGTTGAGCCCCTTCAAAGCCAACCTCGAATTCAGCGACGTGCTGCTGCCTATCGCGCCGTTCACTGAAACGCCGGGGACGTTCGTGAATGCCGAAGGCCGGCTGCAAAGCTTCCATGCGGTGGTCAAGCCGCTCGGCGAAGCGCGTCCGGCATGGAAGGTGTTGCGTGTGCTGGCCAACCTGCTAGGCCTGCAGGGCTTTACATTCGAATCGACGGCCGACGTGCTGCGCAGCATCGGCGAGGGCATGCAAGTGCCGGCCGACAAGCTGAGCAATGCCACGCAAGCCGCAGCGACCGCATCCAATCAAGCTGCCGCGGCACCGGTGGTCGCCAGCATCTATCAGCTCGACTCGATCGTGCGTCGCGCGCCTTCGTTGCAGCTGACGGCCGACGCGCGCATGACGCAGCGCGCCACCGTGGCGGAGGCGTTGGCATCATGATCGACGTGATCTTCGGTTTCGGGCACGGCCTGATCGGGGCGGGTTGGTGGACCAGCGTGGTCTGGCCCATCATCTGGACGCTGATCAAGATCATCGTCGTCGTCATCCCGCTGATGGGCGCTGTGGCCTACCTCACGCTCTGGGAGCGCAAGGCAATCGGCTTCACGCAGATCCGCATCGGCCCGAACCGCATCGGCCCGCTCGGCTTGCTGCAGCCGATTGCAGACGCGCTCAAGTTGATGACCAAGGAAATCATCATTCCGACGGTCGCCAACAAAGGCTTGTTCTTGCTCGGCCCGATCATGACGATCATGCCGGCGCTCGCCGCATGGGCCGTGATTCCGTTCGGTCCCGAAGTCGCGCTGGCCAATATCAATGCCGGACTGCTGTTCGTGATGGCGATCACCTCGCTCGAGGTCTACGGCGTGATCATCGCCGGCTGGGCGTCGAACTCGAAGTACGCGTTCCTCGGCGCACTGCGTGCATCGGCGCAAATGGTGAGCTACGAAATTGCGATGGGTTTCTGCTTCGTCGTCGTGCTCATGGTCTCGGCCAGCCTCAACATGACCGACATCGTGATGGGGCAGGGCAAGGGCACTTTCGCTTCGATGGGCGTCGGCTTCCTGTCGTGGAACTGGCTGTCGTTGCTGCCGATCTTCGTCGTCTACTTCATCTCCGGACTGGCCGAAACCAATCGCCATCCGTTCGACGTCGTCGAAGGCGAATCCGAAATCGTCGCGGGCCACATGATCGAGTACTCGGGCATGAGCTTTGCCATGTTCTTTCTGGCCGAGTACGCCAACATGTGGCTGGTCTCGATCCTGACTGTCGTGCTGTTCCTGGGCGGCTGGCTGCCACCGTTCGACTTCCTCGGTTTCATCCCGGGCTGGATCTGGCTGGGCATCAAGACCTTCTGCGTCGTCACGATGTTCTTGTGGGTTCGCTCGACATTCCCGCGCTTTCGCTATGACCAGATCATGCGGCTCGGCTGGAAGATTTTTATTCCGGTCACGCTCGTGTGGCTGGTCGTGGTCGGCGCCTGGATGCAGACCCCTCTCAACATCTGGAAATAAACGGAACTGCCATGACTGCGCCCACCGCCAGCGCGCTTGCGCGCTCTTCGACGATCCCGTCTGCGCCTTTCTCGCTGAAAGACTTCCTCGGCAGCTTCATGCTGTTCGAGTTGTTCAAGGGCTTGGCCATCACCGGCAAATACGCATTCGCCCGCAAGATCACGGTCCAGTTTCCCGAAGAAAAGACGCCGCTGTCGCCGCGCTTTCGGGGACTGCATGCACTACGCCGCTATGAGAACGGCGAAGAGCGCTGCATTGCCTGCAAGCTGTGCGAAGCGGTTTGCCCGGCCCTCGCCATCACCATCGAATCCGACGTGCGCGACGACGGCTCGCGCCGCACCACGCGCTACGACATCGACCTGACCAAGTGCATCTTCTGCGGCTTCTGCGAAGAGAGCTGCCCGGTCGACTCGATCGTCGAGACGCACATCTTCGAATACCACGGCGAAAAACGCGGCGACCTGTACTTCACCAAAGACATGCTGCTGGCCGTGGGCGATCGCTACGAAAAAGAGATCGCGGCCAACAAGGCTGCCGACGCCAAGTACCGCTGACGCGGACGGGCCCGAACCTCGCAACGAACTCGCTCCATGGACGTCAAGACCGGTCTGTTTTATCTATTCGCCGCGGTGCTGCTATTTGCATCGTTCCGCGTCATCACTGCGCGCAACCCCGTGTATGCGGCGCTGTATCTTGTGCTGGCGTTCTTTCAGGCGTCCGCGATCTGGTTGCTGCTGCGCGCGGAGTTCCTCGCCATCGCGCTGGTGCTCGTCTATGTCGGGGCCGTGATGGTGCTGTTCTTGTTCGTCGTGATGATGCTGGACGTCAACGTCGACAGTTTGCGCGAAGGCTTCTGGAAGCACTTTCCACTGGCTGCGGCGGTCGGCGCGATCATCGCACTCGAGATGGCCGGCGTGCTGATGGGTGGCTTCCGCCTCAACGAGTCGCCGCATGCGATGGCCTCGGCGGCCAATAGCTCCAACACGCTGGAGCTCGGCAAGCTGCTGTACAGCCAGTATCTCTATCCGCTTGAAATTGCGGCCGTCATTTTGCTGGTGGCCATCGTTGCCGCCATCGCGCTGACGTTGCGGACCCGCAAGGACAGCAAGCACATGAACCCGTCGGACCAGGTCCGCGTCAAGGCGCGCGACCGCGTGCGCGTCGTGCAGATGGGCGTCACGCGGCCGGCGCAGCCGGTCGTGGACGCTGCGCCTGCCGCATCGGCCGCACCCGCGGCGCTCGGCGCACCGGCGGCAGGAGGGACCAAGGCATGACGCTTTCGCTCGGACACTTTCTTTCGCTGGGCGCCATGCTCTTCGCGCTGTCGGTCATCGGCATCTTCCTGAACCGCAAGAACCTGATCGTGCTGCTGATGTGCATCGAGCTGATGCTGCTCGCGGTCAACACGAATTTCGTCGCCTTCTCGTACTACCTCGGCGACATGCACGGCCAGTTTTTCGTGTTCTTCATCCTGACGGTGGCGGCTGCCGAGTCGGCCATCGGGCTGGCGCTGCTGGTGCTGCTGTTCCGCAACAAGTCGACCATCAGTGTCGACGAGTTGAACTCGCTCAACCCATAAGGTTTCTTCCATATGAGCGCA
>JAQGMP010000099.1 GCA_028292285.1 Variovorax sp.
GCGTGATGCGCATGGCGCAGCAGGTTGAGCAGGCGCTCTTCGTCGGCCTCGCCGGTGGCGCGCAGCGATGCATGCCGCTCTTCCAGCTCGCGCTCGAAATCCGCGGCATCGAAGCGGCCCGACAGCATTTCGTCGCTGGCCAGCTCATCGATAACGCCGGGGTTTTGCGTGAGGTAGCGCGCCGGCCATTTGGCCGAGCCCAGCAACCGCAACAAGCGCTCTTGCACCGCCGGCCGTTCGACCAGCAGCGCGAGGTAGCTTTCGCGCCGCAGCAGTGGCTCGATCCAGTCGGCCCAGCGCAGCGCGGCGTCGGTGTGGCGCGAGATCTGGCCGGGCGCTTCGCTGTCGGGCTCGCGCAGCCATTGACCCGTGCGCTGCACCAGTTGCCGCAGGCGTGCCCGTGTGTCGTCGCGCAGCGCCAGGATGCGCGGGTGCTCGCACCAGGCCTTGATGCGCGCGCCGAAAGCCGGCGGCAGCGTGTCGATCAAATCGGCCAGTTCGCCCGACGTGCCGCCGCCCTTGCCGCCCTTGCACTTGCTGCAGTTCTTTTCGCCGCCGAGCAGCTTGTCGAACTCTTCCGCGACGAATTCGCGGTGCGTGTCGAGTTGCGCCAGAAAAGCGCAGACACCCTCGAAACCCAGGGTCGCGGCGATCCAACGCAGGTCGTCGTCGCTGACCGGCAGCATGTGCGTTTGCTGGTCGTCGAGGTACTGGATGCGGTGTTCGACACGGCGCAAAAACTCGTAGGCCGCGGCCATCGCGTCGGCTGTCTCTTGTGGCATCAGGCCGGCGCGCGCCAGTCGTTGCAAGGCGTCGAGCGTGGGCCGCGTGCGCAGCTCGGGGAACTGCCCGCCGCGCACCACCTGCAACAGTTGGACGGTGAACTCGATCTCGCGAATGCCGCCACGCGACAGCTTGACGTCGTTCGCGCGCTCAGGCCGGCCGGCGCTGCGGCGCGCCGACTGTTCCCGAATCTGTCGGTGCAGGATGCGCAGCGAATCGAACACGCTGTAGTCGAGGTAGCGGCGAAAGACGAACGGCAGCACCACGCCGCGCAGCGCGTGGGCCGAACCATCGGCCACAGCCGACGAGGGCGCCACCACGCGGCTCTTCAGCCAGGCGAAGCGTTCCCACTCGCGGCCCTGCACCTGCAGATATTCCTCCAGCGCGTCGAGCGACACCACGGTCGGTCCGGAGTTGCCGTTCGGGCGCAAGGCGAGATCGATGCGAAAGACGAAGCCGTGCTCGGTCGTGTCGCCGACCAGCGCATAGATGCGCTTGACCGCCCGCGCGAAATATTCCTGGTTCGACAGCTTGCCACGGCCTTCGGGGTTGCCTGCCGTTTCGCCGTCGTGGTCGTACAAGTAGATGAGGTCGATGTCGCTCGACACGTTGAGTTCGCGCGCGCCGAGCTTGCCCATGCCGACCACCCACAACTGCGCGACCTGGCCGGCCTTGTCGTCTTCGCCGTGCGGCGCGCCGTGAATGGCTTCGAGCTCCGACAGCGCGGTGCGGCAGGCGATATCGAGTGCGAACTCGGCAAGGTCGGTCACGGCGCAAACGATGTCGGCCAGCGGTGCAGCGTCGTCGCAGTCGAGCACCGCAAGCCGTTCCATCACCAGCTGGCGCACGGTACGAAGCGCATCGGCCACGTTGTCGCGGCGCGCCTGCAGCGCATCGAAGACGATCTGCATCGTGGCGCGCGTCGGCCTGCCGCGCGGCAGCAAGGAAAGTTCGGCCGCGTAGCGGCGTCGCAGGCGCTGCACGAAGCGCGAGTGCGACGACAACGGAGAAGCCAGCGGCACCAATGCGGTACCGGCTGTCATGTCACCGTCTTCGGTGGAACCCGTATGGAAGCTGGCAGTCATAATTCCTGATACAGCGCGACCCTCAATGAACGACACGGCGTCTTCCCCTTCACGTCTGCTCAAAATCACCGCTGTCACGGCGCGCTGGCTGTTGGGTTTGCTGATCGCCGCGTGGCTTGTGTTCGCGCTGTCAGTCTTTGTCCTACACGGCTGGATTGTGCCGCGAATCGGCGAATACCGTGGTGCCCTCGAGACACAAGCCAGCAGGGTCATCGGGGTACCTGTTCGCATCGCCTCCATCACCGCGCAATCGAACGGTTTGTTTCCCACTTTCGAGCTGCGCGACGTGGTGCTGCAAGACGCTCAGGAGCGTGACGCGCTGCGCCTGTCGCGCGTGGTCGCCAGCGTGTCGCTGCGGTCGCTCTGGAAGTTCAATTTCGAGCAGCTCTACATCGAAAGTCCGCAGCTCGAAGTGCGGCTCGACACCGCCGGCAAGCTGCACGTCGCGGGGCTCGATGTGTCGACTGACACCACCGGCGAAACGCGCGCCGCCGACTGGTTCTTCAGCCAGCGCGAGTTCATCATCCAGGGCGGCACGGTGCGCTGGACCGACGAGCGCCGCGGCGCCGAACCACTGCTGCTGACCGACGTCGAGTTCGTCTCGCGCAACAGCACGCGCCGCCATGCGCTGCGGCTCGATGCCACGCCGCCGGCAGGCTGGGGCGACCGCTTCACGTTGCGGGGCCAGTTCCGCCAGCCGCTGTTGTCGGTACGCAGCGGCAAGTGGCAAAGCTGGGACGGGCAGATCTACGCGGACCTGCCGAACATCGACGCCACGCGGCTCGGCCGCTATGTGGCGCTCGATGCGCGCATTCGCGAAGGCAGCGGTGCAGTGCGGCTCTGGGCCGACGTGGACGACGGCAAGGTGGTCGGCGGCGCGGCCGACCTCGGCTTGGCGCGGGTCGATGCCTCGCTCGGCGAAAAGTTGCAGCCGCTGGTGTTGCGCGCCGTGACCGGACGCCTCGCCGGCCAGTTGAAAGACGAAACGCTCGAGTTCTCGACCCGCGATCTGCAGTTCGACACGGCCGATGGATCGCGCTGGCCCGGAGGCAATCTGTGGTTTCAGCACACGCCGGCGCGCGGCAAGGCGGCAGAGCACGGCGCCTTCAAGGCCGACCGCCTCGACCTGGGCGCGCTGGCGCTCATCGCCGATCGCCTGCCGCTGGGCGATGCCACGCACGAGGCCATCGAATCGTTTGCGCCGCGCGGCCTGGTCGAGCGCATCGACACGCGCTGGCAAGGCCCGTTCGATGCGCTCGAAACCTACCAGGCCAAGGGGCGTGTCAGCGGCTTCAGCCTGGCGTCGCAGGCACCCCCCGAAGGCGTCCGCATCGGCACGCCGGGGCTACGCGGCGCCACCGCCGAATTCGATGCCAGCCAGGCCGGCGGCACCGCGACCTTGTCGATCGCCAAAGGGGCGCTCGACCTGCCCGGCGTGTTCGAAGAGCCGGTGGTGCCGAT
>JAQGMP010000128.1 GCA_028292285.1 Variovorax sp.
AGGGCAGCAACATCGGCATGAGCGGGCCGGCCATGATCGAAGGCGGCGGGCTCGGCACCTTCACGCCGGAGCAGATCGGGCCGAGCCGCGTGCAGTCGAAGAACGGGGTGATCGACATCCTGGTCGACGACGAGGCCGCTGCCGTCGCCGCGGCAAAGCAGTACCTCTCGTACTTTCAGGGCACGACCGAAGGTTGGCAGTGCACCGACCCGCGCGCCTTGCGCCATATGGTGCCCGAGAACCGCTTGCGCGTGTACGACGTGCGTGCAGCGATGCGCGGTGTGGCCGACACCGGCTCGCTGCTCGAACTGCGTGCCGGCTTCGGTGCCGGCATCGTCACGGCGCTGGCGCGCATCGAAGGCCGGCCGGTCGGGTTGATGGCGAACAATCCGCACCATCTTGGCGGCGCCATCGATGTGGAGGCCGCCGACAAGTCGGCGCGCTTCATGCAGCTGTGCAATGCGCACAGACTGCCGATCGTCGCGCTCTGCGATACGCCCGGCTTCATGGTGGGCCCCGAGATCGAGGCGCAGGCGCAAGTGCGTCACGTGTGCCGCATGTTCATGGTGGCGGCGCACTTGCGCGTGCCGTACTTTGCCGTCGTATTGCGCAAAGGCTATGGCCTCGGCGCGCAGGCCATGACGGCCGGCGGCTTCGATGCGCCGGTGTTCACGGTCGCATGGCCGACCGGCGAGTTCGGCGCGATGGGGCTCGAAGGCGCCGTGCGGCTCGGCTTTCGCAAAGAGCTCGGCGCCGCCGCCGAAGGGACGGAGCGCGATGCACTTTTCAAGCAACTGGTGGCGCAGCAGTATGCGAACGGCGAAGCCATCAACATGGCGCAAACGCTCGAGATCGATGCGGTGATCGATCCGGCCGACACGCGCAGCTGGCTGGTGCGCGGGCTCGAATCGGCCTCGCGCGGCGCGCGTGAGGCCACGCCCTACGTCGACACCTGGTAACGCTTCGGTGCGTCGATCGGCGTCTGATCGACCTCATGTCGAGCCCCTGACCTGCGTGCGGTCATGAAGGCTCTCTACACTGGGCCGCTTTGCCCGCATGAGCCTGCTTTCGTTTCTTTTGCCGTCGCGCCGATGGGTGATCGCCCTTGCTGCGGCAGCTGTCGTCCTGCCTTTCGTCGCTCCTGCCGATGCCCGCGCCGCCGAGGCGGCGCCGCACTGGATCGCCAGTTGGGCGGTCGCCGCGCGCGACTACAACGAGCCGTCTCCCGTGCCCGGCATCGCGACGCCGCCAGTGCTGACGTTGCGCGACCAAACGGTCCGCGTCCGTGTCGATCCCGCGGCCGGTGGCACCTCGATGCGCGTGCGTTTTTCGAATGCGTTCGGCACCGCACCGCTGCACATCGCCGCCGCCAGCGTCGCGCGCAGCACGGGCGGCGACGCGCTGTCGCCGGGCTCGATCCGGCCCCTGCGTTTCAGCGGACAGCGCGACGCGACCATCGCGCCGGGCGAGGAGGTCTGGAGCGATGCGGTGCGCCTGGCCGTCATGCCGCGGCAGCCGCTCGCTGTCAGCGCCTACATCGACGCCGAGACGCGCGCGGCGACCGCCTACGCCGGCCCCGCGCCGCTGAGCTGGCTGGCGCCGGGCGACGCCACGGGCACGGCGAAACTGCGGCAGCCTGCGGCATCGCCCTGGGGTCACTTCGTGACCGGCATCGATGTGGCGCGCGAGCCCGCCACGCCTTCCACGTCGCCGGTCGTCGTGGCATTCGGTGACTCGATCACGTACGGCGTCGGTGCAGTCAGCGGCACCGATGGCAGCTATCCGACACGCCTCGGACAGCGCTTGCGCGCGCAGCCTGGAAGTGTCGTCAAGGCCGGAGCTGCAGCAAGAAACTCCAGTGTTGCAAGCGTCGCGAGTGTCTTGAATGTCGGCATCGGCGGCAACCGTTTGCTGACCGATGGCATTGGTCAAAAAGCACTCGACCGCTTCGATCGCGACGTGTTGTCGCAAAGCGGCGTGACGCACGCCATCATTCTGATCGGCACCAACGACATCGGATTGAGCAGCCTGCCGGGCGCCGCGCCGGTGACCATCGATCAACTCACGGCGGGCATGCAGCGGCTGATCGACGTGGCACGCAAGCACGGCGTGAAGGTGCTGCTCGGCACCGTCACGCCGTTCAAGGGATCAGGCTATTGGTCCGACGAGAACGAAGCGTTGCGCCAGGCGCTCAACCGCTGGATTCGAGGGCGGCAGGACATCGCAGGCGTGGTCGATTTCGATGCGGCGCTGCGCGACCGCAAAGACCCCGTCGCATTGAATCCGGCGTACGACAGCGGCGACCATCTGCATCCGGGCGATGCCGGTTACGCAGCGATGGCCGCGGCGGTCGACGTGCGCGAACTGCAGCCCTGAGGCAGGTGTCGCCGAAACAGCTCTACACAAGATTTCGCGCGGCGCTTACACGCGCTTCACACCGCGCCGGCAGCATGAAGGCTCCTATCACTCATGAGGAGTCACCCATGAAAAAACTCGCAATCACCTTCGCCATGGGCGCCGCCGCGTTGGTGTCGATCGGTTCGCTGACGGTGCCTTTGGCCGCACAGGCGCAGCCCGCCATCGTGATTCAGACCGCACCGCCGCCGCCCCGCGCCGAGCGCATTCCGCCACCGCGTCGCGGTTATGTCTGGGCGCCCGGCCACTATGAAGCACGCGGCCGCAACTATGTGTGGGTGCGCGGCGAGTACGTGCGTGCCCGGCCCGGCTATGCCTATCGCGCGCCGCAGTGGCGTGAAGAGGGCGGTCGCTGGAGCTACAACCGCGGCGGCTGGGATCGCGATGGCGACGGCGTGCCGAACCGCTTCGACAACCGCCCGAACAACCCCAATCGCAATTGAGGGAATGACGGCATCGGGGCCGACCGACCGCAACGATGCCATTGGTTGAAGCGGTCTCGACAACGCCCGTCTCGCTTCACGCCAGGCGGGCGTTGCCGCGTTCAGAGCAGCCTGAAAACGAGCGGCATCAAGAGCGCCGCGAGCACCACCTGCAGACCGAGCGCCAGGCCTGCATAAGCGCCGGCATCGGCATTGACATGCAGCGCCCGCGCTGCACCGATGCCGTGTGCCGCAGTACCGAGCGCGAAGCCGCGTGCCGCCCATCCGCGCGTCGTGGTGGCGATGCGAAGGGCGTCGAACAGGTACTTGCCCGAGAGCGCGCCGATCATCCCGGTGAGCACTGCGAACACCGCCGACAGCGCCGGGATGCCGCCGATCTTCTCGGCGATGCCCATCGCCACTGGCGCCGTGACCGACTTGGGCGCGAGCGACAGCACGACGTCGTGCGGCAGGCCCACTGCCCAACCCATCGCCAGCGCAGAGCCGCTCGCCGCCGCGCCGCCGAGCAAGGCCGCCAGCAGCAACCGTCCATAACGTTCGCGCAGTTCGACGCGGCGTTGCCATAGCGGCCAAGCCAGCGCGACGACGGCGGGGCCGAGCAGGAAGTGAATGAACTGGGCGCCGGCGAAGTAGGTCGGATAGTCGACGCCGGTCGCAAGCAAGCCGCAGGCGATGACGACGACCGACCACAGCACCGGGTTGGCCCACGGCGCGTTGTTCAACCGGCTGTAGGCCGCTTGCGCGAGCAGGTAGACCACGAGCGTGGCCGTCAGTCCGAACAACGGCGTGGCCGAAAGATAGATCCATAGTTCGACGAAGCGCGGCATGTCAGCGCTCCGTGCCCTTGAGACCATCGGCGGTGACGACGGTCTCGCGGCGGTCGGGCCAGTACAAGACCAGCGCCGTCACCGCCAGACCGATCCACGTCGACACCGCAATGACCACCAGCATGCGCCCACCGTACTGGCTCAACAACGACAGGTGCGTCATCACGCCGACCCCGACCGGCACGAACAGCAGCGAAAGATGAGACAGCAAAAAGTTCGCGCACTCGCCGACCGATTCGCGCACCAGCGGAAAACGCAACGCGATCAGCAGCAGGATGAGTCCGAGCACCGGACCCGGCAGCGGCAACGAGAAGCCGCGCGACACCCCCTCGCCGATCGACTGGAACACCAGCAACCACGCCAGCCCGCGCAAGCCTTGCATCGGGCTACTTTCAGAAGCGGGGAAGGTCGGCGAACGGTGCAGTCTTGCCGGCGCGGAACACCTGCTTTCCGTACTCGGCGCAACGCTGCAGCGTCGGGATCACCTTGCCGGGGTTGAGCAGCCCGGCCGGGTCGAAGGCACGCTTGACGCCGAACATCATTTCGTTTTCGGCCGCCGTGAACTGCACGCACATGCTGTTGAGCTTTTCGACACCGACGCCGTGTTCGCCCGACACCGTGCCGCCCATCGCGACGCTGGTCTCCAGAATGTCGGCGCCGAACAGTTCGCAGCGATGCAGTTCGTCGGGGTCGTTGGCATCGAACAGTACCAGCGGATGCAGGTTGCCGTCGCCGGCGTGGAACACGTTGCAGCAGCGCAGGTTGTATTTGATTTCCATCTGCTGGATGGCGAGCAGGATGTCGGCCAGCCGCTTGCGCGGGATGGTCGAGTCCAGGCACATGTAGTCGGGGCTGATGCGGCCCGATGCGGGGAACGCGTTCTTGCGGCCGCTCCAGAACTTCAGGCGTTCGTCTTCGTTGTTGCTGACCGAAATCGCGGTGGCGCCGCAGCGGCGCAACACGGCGGTCATGCGGCCGATTTCTTCTTCGACTTCTTCCGGGGTGCCGTCGGATTCGCAGAGGAGGATGGCCGCGGCGTCGAGGTCGTAGCCGGCGCGCACGAAGCCTTCGACCGCGGCGGTCATCGGCTTGTCCATCATTTCCAGGCCGGCCGGGATGATGCCGGCCGCGATGACCGCCGCGACCGCATCGCCGGCTTTGCGCACGTCGTCGAAGCTGGCCATGATGCAGCGCGCGAGTTGCGGCTTGGGCACCAGCCTGACGGTGACTTCGATCGTCACCGCGAGCATGCCTTCGCTGCCGATCGCCAGCGCCAGCAGATCGAGCCCGGGTGCGTCTAGCGCCTCGCCGCCGAACTCGATGGCTTCGCCTTCGCAGGTGAAGCCGCGCACGCGCAGCACGTTGTGCAGCGTCAGCACGTACTTCAGGCAATGCACGCCGCCCGAGTTTTCGGCGACGTTGCCGCCGATGGTGCAGGCGATCTGGCTTGAAGGATCGGGCGCGTAGTAAAGGTTGAAAGGCGCCGCCGCCTC
>JAQGMP010000130.1 GCA_028292285.1 Variovorax sp.
CGGGCATCGGGCCGGTGACGGCGACGCGGCTGCTCGATGCGATGGATGTGGCGGCCGATCCTGGCGCTGCGGTAAGTGCGTTCGAGCCGCCCGCAACCGCGCAGGTCGAATGGCAACGTTTTGCCGATACGTATGCCGCCCTGCGTGCGCAAGCGCTCGGCTGGCCCGCCGACATGGAACTCGCGCTGCGCTGGTACATCCCTCACCTCGAACGGCTGCACGACGACACCTCGGGCGTGCGGCGCGGCGATGTCGAGCAGCTGGCGCGACTGGCTTCCGGCTATGCATCGCGTGAGCGATTTCTGACCGAGCTGACACTCGATCCGCCCGAGGCGACGAGCGACCGCCCCGGCCCGCCGCTGCTCGACGAGGACTACCTGATCCTGTCGACCATTCACTCGGCCAAAGGGCAGGAGTGGAACTCGGTGCACGTGCTCAACGTCGTCGATGGCTGCATGCCGGCCGACGTTGCCCAAGGCGCGCAAGAGCTCGAGGAAGAGCGGCGGCTGCTCTACGTCGCCATGACGCGGGCGCGCGACCATCTCCATTTGCTGGTGCCGCAGCGTTTCTACGTCACGCAGCAAGCCGCGCGCGGCGACCGGCATCTCTACGCCGGACGCACGCGTTTCATTTCCGAGGCCGACGCAGCGCGATTCGAGCAGGTGACCTGGCCCGCGCCGCCGGCGAGGGCGCCCGCGGTGCCCGCGCCGGCCGCGACGATCGATTTGCTCAGTCGCATGCGGGCCAGCTGGCGCTGATTGCCGACGGCTAAGCGCCGCCGGATTCCCTGCCGGCGGCATGGCGATGTGACGGCGGCCGTACTTCGATTTCCTGCCGAAACGGATCGCCGGTCAATGCGGGCGCGCACGCATTGCTATGAATTAGGTAGCGCACAAACGTGTCCGAAAAGTCACCCGGAACGCGCGGGAAATTGAGGGATTGCAATGCCCTCGCAACGTGGGCATAGTGAATCGAACCCCGCTTCTTCCCGCTTCGCGCTCCTCTCAACTCCCCAGTAATCCTTCCGTTTCTGTTCCGGTTCTCTTCTTTTTCGCCGGCCACTTTCCATTCCGGAATGCTGGTCATTTCTGCAACGTTTCCAGGAGGTCATTCATGAATCTGACGATCAGCGGTCATCACCTCGACGTCACTCCCGCATTGCGAACCTACGTTACGAGCAAGCTGGACCGGATCACCCGGCACTTCGACCAGGTGGTCGACGTGAAGGTGATCCTCACAGTGGAAAAGCAAAAGGAAAAGGAGCGCCGGCAAAAGGCGGAGTGCAACATTCACGTCAAGGGCAGCGACATGTTTGCCGAATGCAGTCACGCTGATCTGTACGCCGCGGTGGATGAACTGGTCGACAAGCTCGATCGCCAGGTGGTGCGCCACAAAGACCGTCTGCAAGACCATCACCACGAAGCACCCAAGCGGGTGATGTAGTTCTGCCTTTGGGTTCTTTGGGTAAATCCTCTTGCAGGATCGAGGGCCGCCGATTTAGGCGGCCCTTTGCTTTTTGCGGGGCAGGTGCATAATCGCCCCCGCCCTGCCCCACCATGAATCGCCTCGCGTCCATCCTGCCGCCCGCTCAAGTGCTTGTGAGCGTTGACGCCACCAGCAAAAAACGTGCTTTCGAAGAAGCCGGCTTGCTGTTCGAAAACCTCCATGGCCTGGGCCGCGCCCTGATCACCGACAGCCTGTTCGCCCGCGAACGTCTCGGGTCGACCGGCTTGGGCCACGGCGTCGCGATTCCGCATGGCCGTATCAAGGGACTCAAGTCGCCCATGGCGGCGGTGTTCCAGCTGGCCAACGCGATCGGGTTCGACGCCCCGGATGAGCAGCCCGTCGTGCTGCTCATCTTTTTGCTGGTGCCCGAAGCGGCAACCCAGAAACACCTCGAAATCCTCTCCGAAATTGCCGAACTGTTGAGCGATGCGGCCCTGCGCGAGCAGATCAAGTCGAGCAGCGACGCAGCGGCATTGCACGCGCTCATCGCAGGATGGCAATCGGCGCAAGTCGCTTGAACGCTTCGGCAGCAGGACGGTCGCGCGCATGAAGCCGACCGTCATCAGCGCCGATGCGATGTTCGAGGAGTTCCGCGGCTCGCTTCGCTGGGAATGGCTGGCCGGCCTGGGCGCCTCGGAGCGCCAGTTCGACATCGAGGTCATCAGCCGCGCACAGTCGGCGGCGGATCTGGTCGGCTACCTCAACTACATCCATCCCTATCGGGTGCAGATCATCGGCGCACGCGAAGTGGCCTACCTGACGCGCGGAACGCCCGAAGATTGCGCCCGCCGCATCGGCCGCATCGTGACCCTCGAACCACCGATGCTGGTGCTCGCCGATGCGCAGGGCGCGCCGGACGAACTGCTTTCGATCTGCGAGCGCGCCCAGTTACCGCTGTTCGCGACGCGCGAATCGTCCGCCTTCGTCATCGATCTGCTGCGCGCCTATTTGTCCAAGCATTTCGCCGAGCGCACGTCGATGCACGGCGTTTTCATGGACATCCTGGGGCTCGGCGTGATGATCACGGGCGAATCGGGGCTCGGCAAAAGCGAACTGGGGCTGGAGCTGATTTCGCGCGGCAACGGGCTGGTGGCCGACGACGCGGTGGATCTTTACCGCATCAACCAGAACACGCTCGAAGGCCGCTGTCCCGACTTGCTGCAGAACCTGCTTGAAGTGCGCGGCATCGGTTTGCTGGATATTCGCGCCATCTTCGGCGAGACGGCGGTGCGCCGGAAAATGCGGCTCAAGCTCATCGTGCACCTGGTGCGGCGCGACAGCTTCGAGCGCGACTACGAGCGCATGCCGTCGGCGCCGCTGACGCAAGACGTGCTGGGCATCGCCGTGCGCAAGGTCATCATCCAGGTGGTGGCGGGGCGCAACATCGCGGTGCTGGTCGAAGCCGCCGTGCGCAATTCAATCTTGCAACTGCGCGGCATCGACACCTACGCCGAATTCGTCGAGCGCCATCACAAGGCGATGGAGTCGGGTCAGCAGGACTGAAGCGCGGCGAACCTGCCGCCTCGGGGGTTTATCTGCGGCTGACGCAGTCGGCGCACAGGCCGTAGAGCGACATGGCGTGGTCCTGCAGGATCCAGCCCTTGTCCAGCGCGATCATTTGCTGGCGCCGCTCGATCTCGGCATCGTAGAACTCCTCGACCTTGCCGCACGATGTGCAGATCAAATGGTCATGGTGCTTGCCTTCGTTCAGCTCATAGACGGCCTTGCCGCTTTCGAAGTGGCTTCGCTCCAGGATGCCGGCTTGCTCGAACTGGGTCAGCACGCGGTAAACCGTGGCCAGGCCGATGTCGGAACGCTCGTTGAGCAGGATGCGGAAGACGTCTTCGGCCGTCATGTGCCGCAGGCCGCCGGTCTGGAAGATCTCGAGGATCTTCAGGCGCGGCAGGGTGGCCTTCAGGCCCGTGTTCTTGAGTTCGTCGATATTGGCCATGGTCGTTCCTGTTTCGGCCGCGCGGAACGGGTCCGCCGGGGGCCAGCCGCTACAATGCGCCGATCATATCGCTACCCCTTTTCCCCATGCTTGCCATCTCAAAAAGCCGCGTCTGGCTCTTCGCCGGCGTCGCCGCGAGCCTGTGTCTTGGCGCTTGCAGCAACCTCGGCACCCGCACGCGCGATGCGTTGAGCGCCGTCACGCCGTACAAAGTCGAAGTGGTCCAGGGCAACTTCGTCTCCAAGGAGCAGGTCGAGCAGCTCAAGCCCGGCATGTCTCGCCAGCAGGTTCGCGAGGTGCTCGGCACGTCGCTGCTGACCGACGTGTTCCACGCCGACCGCTGGGATTACGTCTTCACGATTCGCCGCCAGGGCGTCGAGTCGCAGCAGCGCCACTTGACGCTCTACTTCAAGGGCGAGTTGCTCGACCGCTTCGAAGGCGACACCATGCCGAGCGAAGAAGAATTCGTGCTCGCCGTCGATGCCCGCAAGCACAGCGGCAAGGCGCCGGTGCTCCAGGCCAGCGAAGACCAGCTCATCAAGTTCGCGCCGGACAAGAGCGCCAAGCCCGATGCGCCTGCCGCCTCGCTGGCGCCGCTGCCGCCGAGCTATCCGCCGCTCGAATCCACCACCCGCTGACATGCGGCGCATCGCGATAGCCGGCGCCTCCGGCCGCATGGGCCGCATGCTGATCGAGGGCGTGCGCCATGCGCCCGGTCTGGAGCTCGCGGGCGCGCTCGACGTGGTGGGCTCCGACGCCATCGGAACCGATGCCGGCACGTTCCTCGGCTTTGCGAGCGGCGTTCCCATCGTCTCCGACTTGCGCACGGGGCTGAAAAACGCGCAGGTGCTGATCGACTTCACGCGCCCCGAGGGCACGCTGGCGCACCTCGCGGTCTGCCGCGAGCTCGGCGTGCAGGCGGTCATCGGCACGACCGGCTTCACCCATGCCCAAAAGGCGGAAATCGCCGAAGTCGCCAAGGACATCGCGATCATGATGGCGCCCAACATGAGCGTCGGCGTCAACGTCACCCTGAAGCTGCTCGAAATGGCGGCCAAGGCGCTTTCGACCGGCTACGACATCGAAATCATCGAGGCGCACCATCGCCACAAGGTCGACGCGCCGTCCGGCACCGCGCTGAAGATGGGCGAAGTCATCGCCGATGCGCT
>JAQGMP010000137.1 GCA_028292285.1 Variovorax sp.
GGCTTACACCTCGGGCACCACCGGACCGTCCAAGGGCAGCATGCTGTCGCATGCGGCGGCGCTTACCTACGGCACGAGCGCAGCGGAGGCGCAGGGCTATCGCGCCACCGATGTGTTCTATGTCTGCTTGCCGCTCTTCCACAACAACGCGCTGCTCGCGGCCACCGGGGCGGCGCTGGTTTGCGGTGCGTCGGTGGTGCTGTCGCGGCGCTTCTCGGTGTCGCGCTTCTGGGGAGAAATCCGCGATTCGCACGCAACCATCACCAACTTCCTCGGCGCAATGTCCAGCTTTCTGTGGAGCAGTCCGCCGTCGCCCGACGATGCGAAAAACGATCTGCGCCTGGTGAGCATGGCGCCGACGCCCAGGTACGCTGCGCAGTTCGAACAGCGATTCGGGCTGAAAGCCATGAACAACTATGGCCTGTCGGATTTCGGCATGGTCACGTCGTTTACCGCGCACGAGCCGGTCGGCAAGCTCGGTTCCATCGGCAAGCCGCGCCGCGGTTTCCACGTGAAGATCGTCGACGAGGACGATTTCGAGTTAGCAGATGGCGAGGTCGGCGAGATGGTGCTGCAAAGCGACGAACCCTGGCGCGCCACCACCGGCTACTACAAGATGGCCGAGGCCACGCTGGCGGCCAACCGAAACCAGTGGTTTCACACCGGTGATCGCGGCATGCGCGATGCCGACGGCTACCTGTGGTTTGTCGATCGCAAGAAAGATTGCATCCGCCGCCGCGGCGAGAACATCTCGGCCTTCGAGGTCGAGCAGATCATCGCGACGCATCCCGAAGTGGCCAACGCCGCAGTGTTTCCGGTCGCGACGCAGACCAACGACGAAGAAGTCGGCGCGGTAGTGGTGCGTCTGCCCGGTTCGTTCGTGAGCGAGCAGGATCTGGTCGAACACTGCCAGCGCAACATGGCCTACTTCATGGTGCCGCGCTATATCCAGTTTCGCGAGGCGCTGCCCACCACGGTGAATCAGAAGGTCGAGAAGTTCAGGCTTCGGACCGAGCTCGAGCGCGACCTGTCGGCGGCTTGGGACCGCGAGGCGGCCGGGATGGTGCTGTCGCGCTAGCCGGCGATCCCGCCGACGCCACCGACGCACGTACGCCGGGCGGCAGGCCACGTGCTTTCACCATGTAGCCCTGATGCAGTTTGGTCAGCGCCGAAGCCATTTCTTTCACCGCTTTTTCCGCGTCGCGCTTGCGCAGATGCCCGAGCAACCGTCGCCGCGACGGCAGTGTGTAGGTCTGGTCTTCGGTCGGGCCGATCGCCTTCACGAACTGGCGCGTGATTTCCATGATGCCCTCGGTGGTGGCCAGCAGGATCGGGTTGTGCGTGGCCTTGGCCAGCAGCACATGGAAAGCCTGGTGGTACTTGGTGCGCTCTTCGAAATTGCCGGCCTTGTCCATTTGCGCAGCCATCGCCACCGTGCGTTCGAGCGCCTCCATGTCCTCTTCGGTCAGGCGCTCGCACGCCATGCGGATCACGGCCGAACTGACCGAGATGCGCGCCTCGGTCAGATGGTCGGGCGTGATGGCACCGAGGAAGTACAGGTCGCGCATTCCGTTGACCACGGCGTTGGAACTCCCGGGCAGCACGAAGGCGCCGCCGGCCGAGCCGAGCTTCAGTTCCAGCAGGCCGCTGAGCTCGAGTGCGCGCAGTGCCTCGCGCATGGTGTTTCGGCTCACGCCGAACATCTGCGCCAGATTGCGCTCCGGCGGCAACTTGTCACCGGGCTTGAGCTTGCCTTCGGAGATGTTGCGCCGGAGCTGGCTGGCGACTTCCTGGTAGATGCGCTGTGGGCTGATCGGCTCGATGCCGAAGGAGGAGGGGGTCTGGCCGGGTGCTTTCATGGCTGCCATGTTAGTGAGGGTTCCTCCTTATGCGCCCGACCGCAGAAATGCGAGAATGGTTAGACCAATGATAGATTAGAACAATGCTTGACGCCATCCTGTCCCAGACCGTGAACGGCCTCGTGCTCGGCTTTCTTTTCGTGCTGATCTCGATCGGCCTGTCGATCGTGTTCGGGCTGCTTGGCATCGTGAACGTGGCGCACGGCGCCTTCTTCGCGCTGGGCGCCTATTTCGCGCTGACCCTTCAGCAGCAGTTCGGCTGGTGGTCCGTCGTCCTGGCACCGATCGGCGTGGGCATCGTCGGCATCGTTGTCGAGCGCGTGCTCGTGCGCCGGCTCTACGGCAAGGACCCGCTGATGACGCTGGTGCTGACCTTTGCGCTCTCCTTGTTCATTGAAGCGTTGATCCGCACCATCTGGGGTTCGAGCGCGCAACCGTTGACGCCACCGGCCGTGCTGTCGGGCTTCATCGAGTACGGCCCCATTCTCACCACCACGTACCGGCTAGCCGTGCTCGGCATCACCGTAGCGATTCTGTTTGCGCTCTGGACCTTTTTGTCGTTCACGCCTTACGGCCGAATCTTGCGCGCGGGCAGCCGCGATCCTCAGATGGTCGGCATGCTCGGCATCAACCTTCCGCTGGTGCTCACCGGCGCTTTTGGCGTCGGATGCATGCTGGCCGGCGCCGGTGGCGTGCTGGCCGCGCCGCTCTGGTCGGTCACCCCGGGCATGTCCGCGCAGGCCATCATGCCGGCCTTCGTGATCGTCACCATCGGTGGACTTGGTTCTTACGGCGGCGCGGTGGTGGCGGGGCTGCTGGTCGGCCTCGTCACGGCCATGACGACACAGTTCTACCCGCAGGCCGCGGGAGTGGCCATGTACCTGCTCATGGTCTTCATCCTGCTGGTGCGCCCGCGCGGGTTGTTCGGCGAACACTGGGAACACTTCTGATGAAAGCGCTGTGCAAGCATCCGGTCGCGCAGGCGGCGGCGCTTTTGCTGTTGATGAGCCTGCTGACGCTCGTAACGCATCTGCCGCTCGGCCGCGTGACGCAGATCGCCATCTACGTGCTGTATGCAGCCGGCATCGGCCTGCTGGTCGGCTATCTCGGGCTGGTGCCTTTCGGTGGCTCGGTGTTCTTCGGCCTCGCGAGTTACGCGGCGGCGCTGTCGTTGCTGCATTGGTTCGGCAACATCAACGAGTTCGCGGGTCTGGCCTTTTCGGTGATCTTCACCACCCTCGTGGCCCTGCCGGTGGGCGCGCTCATCCTCCGGCGCAAGGGCCTGTACTTTTCGCTGTTGAGCCTGGCCTGCACGCAGATCTGTTTCGAGATCGCCTACAAGTGGACCGACCTCACGGGTGGCGAAAACGGCCTCCAGCGTGTGCCCCGCCCAATCCTCGATTCGGCCATCGCGTTTCACGTCTTCGTCGTGCTGCTGGTCCTCGGCACACTGTGGCTCATGTGGAGGCTGGTGCATTCGCCCCTCGGGCGCCTCTTTCAGGCGATCCGCGACAACGAGCAGCGCGCCGCGAGCCTGGGCTACGACGTCTACCGCGTCAAGCTCGCCGGGTTTGCGCTGTCGGCAGCCATCACCGGGCTGGCAGGCGGAATGCTTGCGCTCTTCATGCGCGGTGTCTATGCCAACCCCCTGAGCTGGGAGCATGCCGCCGATCCGCTGCTCATGACGGTGTTGGGTGGCATGCATCATTTCGTCGGTGCGATGTGGGGCGCGGTCCTGTTCATCGTGCTCGAAGACCAGCTCGGCGCGCTGCTGAACAACTGGTGGCTGGTGTTCGCGCCGATCCTTATCCTGGTCGCGCTGCTGGCGCCCGAAGGTATTCACGGGCTGATACGCCGGGCCTTCGGTGGCAAGGGCTGGACGCTGGTTCGCAACGGCATCCCCGAACGACCCGCGCACATCGTGCCCTATGCGCCCGGCACGGTGGCTGTCGCGATGGCCGGTACCGCCGGCGAACCGCTGCTGACCGTACGCGGCCTTAGCAAGAAGTTCGGTTCGCTCGCGGTGGCTTCGGGCTACGACTTCGATGTGCACCAGGGCACGCTGCACAGCTTCATCGGGCCCAACGGCGCGGGCAAGACCACCTTCTTCAACATGCTGAGCGGCGTGATCGCCCCCGACGCCGGCGTGGTTCGCTTTCTGGGCCAGGACATCACGCGGCTGCCGATGCACAAACGCATCCGGCTGGGTCTGGCGCGCTCTTTCCAGATCGTCAGCGTGTTCACCAACCTCACGGCTTTCGAGAACGTGCGCGTTGCGGTGCAAGCCACGCTGCCCGGTGCACATGATTTCTGGCGCGATGCGCATGCTTCACCCGCCGCCAACGAGCGAACCTGGTCGATCCTCGATGCCGTCGGCCTGGCCGACAAGGCGGGCGAGCTGTGCACCGACCTGTCGCACGGCGAGCGACGGTTGCTCGAGATCGGCATCACGCTGGCGACGCAGGCCCAGCTGTTGTTGCTCGACGAGCCGCTCGCCGGGCTGGGCGAAGCCGACCGTGTCCGCGTGGCCAAGCTGATTCGGGCGCTGGCGCGCTCGCACGCCGTGGTGCTGATCGAGCACGACATCGACCGCGTGCTGGCGCTGTCGGACCGCATCACGGTGCTGCATCAGGGTCGCCTGATCGCAGATGGCAAGCCGGCCGAGGTGGCGGCCAACCCGGAGGTCGTGCGCGCCTACCTCGGCGCGCCGCCCGCCGGCCTGCTGGCCGTAGCGTCGCAACGCGTCGAGCGCACCGCGTCGCGCATCGTGCTCGACGCGCGCGGGCTCGCAGCGGGCTACGGCGGTGGGCGCATCCTCGACGGCATCGACCTGCAGATTCGCGATGGCGAAGCGGTTGCGCTGCTCGGGCGCAATGGCGTCGGCAAGACCACGCTGCTGCGCGCGCTCTACGGCATGCTGCCCGTGGACGAAGGCAGCATTCAGTGGAACGGCAATGCGATCGAGCGGCTGCGACCCTTCGAGATCAACCGGCTCGGCATCGCGATGGTGCCCGAGGGCCGGCGGCTGTTCCCGAACCTCACGGTGCTCGACAACCTGCTCATCGCCGTCCGCAAAGGCGGCATGCCGATGCATGAAGTTTTCGAGTTGTTCCCGCGCCTGAAGACCATTCAAAAGTCGCGCGCCGAGAACATTTCCGGTGGCGAGCGGCAGATGGTGGCGATTGCACGCGCGCTCGTTGCGCCCAGTCGGCTGATCCTGCTCGACGAGCCGTTCGAAGGCTTGGCCCCCGCGGTGGTCAACGAGGTGATGGCCGCCATCCTCAAGCTGCGCGGCCGCGTCGCCATGGTGCTGGTGGAACACCACGCCGAGCAGGTGCTGGCCATCGTCGATCGCGCCGTGGTGCTGGTCAATGGCCGGGTCGCCTACGAAGGCGGCGCTGCAGAACTCGCGCATGACGCGGCGCTGCAGGCGCGGCTGCTCGGCCTGGTCGATCCTCATCAACGCAGCGAATTGTCGCCTGCCGTCCCTGCTGCCGCGGCCGATGCTTCGGCGCTCATCTGACACATCACAACCAGCCAGGAGACAAGCCGTGCACAGCCGAATTTCATCCCTCGATTTTCCCAACCGACGACACGTGCTTCGCACCGCAGGCGCCGGTGTCGTCGCGCTGGGCCTACCCGCGCTGGTGCTCGCCCAGGGCGATGCACCCATCAAGATCGGCAGCCTGTTGCCGCGACAAGGCCCGTTCGCGCTGCAAGGCGAAGCCACTTCGCTCGGCATCAAGGTAGCGCTGGACCAGGTTGGCAACAAGGTTCTCGGCCGCCCGATCCAGCTCGTCGCGTACGACGAGCCCAACCCGCTCGGTGCGCAGCAGAACATGCAGAAGCTGATCCAGGAGGACAAGGTTGCAGCGGTGATCGGCGGCAGCAACAGCGCAGCCGGCCTGGCCATCGCGTCGGTTGCATCGCAATCCAGGACGCCGACCATCATCAGCGCGGCGCTGGCTCGCGAGATCACCGGAAAGAACTGCAACCGCTACGTGTTCCGCAACAACGCGCCGCCGCCGGTTTACGCCAAGCTGCTGGCGCGGCAGATGCTTCCCGTGGGCAAGAGGTGGTACTTCCTGGTTGGCGCCTATGCCTATGGCCAGGAGGCTTACCAGATGCTCAAAGCCGAGCTGACGGCAGCCGGCGGAACAGACCTTGGAATGGATGCCGCTGCGGTCGGCACCACCGACTTCAGTTCCATCATCCTGAAGATCCGCCAAGCCAAGCCAGACGTGGTGATGCTCGGCATTTCCGGCACCGACCTTGCGGCCTTCCTGAAGCAATACAACGAGTTCGGCTTGCGCGGCAAGATCCCGCTCGGCAGCCTCACGGTGGCCGACGAGGAGCTGTGGTCGCAGACCGGCATCTCGGGCGTGATGGGCAAGTACTGGCACTTCAATAACCCGGCCAACGGACCCGCCGAGAAGGCGCTCAACGAGGCCGTATTGAAGGAAACCAAGCATCCGGCATCGGCGAGCTGTGCGCAGGGCTGGGTCTGCACGCGCATGCTGCTGGCAGCGATCGAAAAGGAGAAGTCGGTCGATCCTGCCGCCATCGTGCGGGGCCTGGAGACCGTGCGGCCCGAGGGCGTGCCCGGCTACTACCGCGAGTGGGACCACCAGTTCATCACTCGGCTGGTCATGGCACAGGTGCGCGACACCATCACCGACAAGTACGACCCGGTGACCGTGCTCAACGCCTCGATGAAGATGAGCGATTTCGAAACGCTCTACGGAACAAGGGAAGAGATCGGATGCACGATGGGACCGATCTGACACGACCGCTGAAGGACCGCAAATGAAGCTGCAAGGACAGGTCGCCATCGTCACCGGCGCGGCGCGCGGACTCGGGCGAGCCTATGCGCTGCGCCTGGCTTCGTTGGGCGCCAATGTGATCGTTGCAGACATCGACCTCGCGTCGGCACGTGAGTTCGATGAGGCGCTTTCGGCAGCCACCGTCTCCGACGAGATCCGGGCGCTCGGCCGGCGCAGCTTGGGCGTGCAAGGCGACCTGACGAAACGCGACGCTGCGCGTGCGCTGGTCGCCGCCGCGCTGGCCGAGTTCGGCCGCATCGACATCCTGGTCAACAACGCGGGCGGCGCCTTTACGCCGGTGGAGCGCAGCACTGCGTCATTGGTGCCCGATGAGGACAGCGCGCTGATGTTCGGCGTCAACTACATGTCGGCGCTGTACTGCTGCCAGGAAGTCGCTCCGACGATGCGCGCACAAGGTTCGGGTGTGATCGTCAACATCGCGACGATGGCCGCGCTCGACGCGTCGCGCAGCGCCGGACGGCTGGTGCCCTATGCGGTTGCCAAAGGCGCCGTACTGCAGTACACGCGCTACCTGGCAACCGAGCTGGGGCCCGATGGCATCCGCGTCAACTGCCTGTCGCCGGGGCCGATGCTCACTGCGCGCATCCGCAAGCAGGCCGCCGAACGCGGCATGCACAACGACAAGGAAGTTCGGCGCATTCCGCTGCGCCGCTTCGGCGAGGTCGAGGACTGCGCCAACGTCCTTGAGTTCCTCGTTACGCCGCTGTCGGGTTACGTGACCGGGCAGTGCATCTCGGTGTGCGGCGGGTCGGTGCTGACACCGTCTTGATCGCCGTCGCGATCCCACTTAATACCGGTGAGAACCATGCCCGCATCAGCTTCCCCCGCTACGCAGGAAGGCCCGCTGGCCGGCCTGCGCGTCATCGACTTCACGCATTTCCTGGCCGGCCCGGTTGCCACCATGATCCTGGCCGACGGCGGGGCCGAGGTCATCAAGATCGAGGACGCGGCGCGTGGCGACGCGTTTCGCCACTTCCTGCCACCGGACGAACGGCTGGGCGGCGAGGGAGTGCCTTTTCTCTGGTGCAACCGCAACAAGAAGAGTGTGGCGCTCGATCTCAAGAGCGATGCGGGACGCGAGATCGCGCTGGCGCTGGTGAAGGACGCCGATGTCGTGGTCGAGAACTTCTCGGGCAAGGTGATGGCACGGCTCGGGCTCGGTTGGGAGACGCTGTCGGCGCTCAACCCGCGGCTCATCTACTGCGCAATCTCGGCCTACGGCCGCGAGGGCGAATTCGCCGACCGGCTCGGCTTCGATCCGGTGACCCAGGCCGAGAGCGGCTTCATGTCGCTCAACGGCTACGCAGATCGCGACGGCGTGCGCACCGGCTCGTCGGTGATGGACATTTCGACCGGCATGATGGCGAGCAATGCGGTGCTGTCGGCGGTAATCGCGCGCAGCCGCACCGGCCGCGGTCAGCGCGTGGAAGTGGCTCTGTACGACACGGCCATCACGATGACCGGCTATGTCACGCTGCAGAATTTGTTCAACGACTGGCAACCCCGGCGTGTCGGCAACGGCAGTGCGGACACCGTGCCGACCGGCGTGTTCCAGGCATCCGATGGACCCTTTTTCATGGTGTGCGCGAGCACGGTGATCTTCCAGCGCGTGTTCCGCGACGTGGCCGGCAGGTCCGACATCGCCGACGACGACGAACTGAAGCGTCCCGCCGGACGCATGGCACAGCAGCAGCGCCTGATCGACATCCTGAGCGAGCTCTTTGCCTCCGATACGCGGGCGAACTGGCTCGTGCGACTTCAGCAAGCGGGCGTGCCCGCGGGCGCGGTACGCACCGTCGCCGAGGCATTGCGTTCGCCCGAGACCAAGGCGCGCGGCCTGGTGACGCAGCTGCCGCATCCGACGGCCGGTACCGTACCCAACGTTGCATTTCCGATGCGGTTCATGGGCACGCCGGCGCCTTTGCCGGTCGCTGCGCCGACGCTCGGTCAGCACACGCGAGACGTACTGCGCGAGCTGCTCGGCTACGACGAAGACAGGTTGGACGAAGCGTCGCGTGCCGGCGCGTTCGGCGGTTCGGCTGAACTCAGGTCGTAGATTGCCGACCGCGCGGCCATGCCGCCCTCGGCATAGACGGTTTGTCCGTTGACGTGCGCGCTGAGTTCACTGGCCAGAAACAAGATCACCGAAGCGATCTGCGGCGGCGTGCCGATGCGCCCGAGCGGATAGCGTGAGCCGGCATTGCGGATCATGGCTTCGCTCAGGTTGCCGCGCACCCGCGGCGTCGACACCAGGCCCGGCGCGACCGAGTTGATGCGCACGCCCACACTGCCGTACTCGAAGGCAGCGGCTTTGACGAACTGCTGGAGCGCGGCCTTGCTGGCACCGTAGGCGGCCCGGTTCGACGTGACGGCGATGCCTGCGGTCGATCCGACGAACACCATGGCGCCGCCACCGCTTTGGCCGATCAGCGGTGCCACGATCTGCGTGGAAAGAAAAACGTGCTTTAGGCTGACGTCGAACTGCCATTGCCAGTCGGCATCGTCGAACTGGGCAATCGGCTTGATGCGGGGCATGCCCAGGATGTCGACCAAGCCGTCGATGCGTCCGAACTTCTGCATGACCTCGTCGGCAATGCGCTGCATGTCGGCACGCTCGGTGGCGTCGCCGGTGATGGCCACGCCGCCGATCTCCGCTGCAACGGCCTCGGTCGGCTCCGCGCGACGGCCCACGCACACGACCTCGGCGCCCGCCTGCGACAGCGCGTGCGCGGCCTGGCGGCCGATGCCCTGGCCCGCGCCGAGCACGATGAAGACCTTGTCGTCCAGGCGCAGCAGCCCGGTGTAATCGGGCACGGGAGTGTCATCGGCTTTGGTCATCGGCGTCTTTCTTGGGTTGTTCAGCGCTGCAGTACGATGCCGGCCCGTTCGCGGTCCCACACGGTATCGAGCGCGGCTTCCATGCGTTGCTTGAGTTTGAATTTCTCGATCTTCTGGTTGGTCGTCGCCGGCAGCTCGGACAACGACTCGACATAGCGGGGCACCATGAAGTAAGACATGTTGCGCGCGCAGTGCGCAATGAGCGCCTTCTCGTCCAACGTCGCGTTCGGTCGCAGTACGATCGACGCGCCCACCTCCTCGTCGCCGTCCGCTGTCTTTACCGGGAACACTGCGACGTTGGCGATGGCCGGGTGACTCATGATCACCTGTTCGACCTCGAAGGCCGAGATGTTCTCGCCGCGGCGGCGAATGCAGTCCTTCTTGCGGTCCACGAACCAGTAGTAGCCGTCGGCGTCGCAGCGCGCACGGTCGCCGGTGTGGAACCACTGATTGCGATGCGCGGCCAGCGTGGCCTCGGGCATCTTGTAGTAGCCGGTGGCTGCGCGCCAGGGCTCGTGACTGCGGATGACCAGCTCGCCGATCACGTCGGTTGCGCACTCGAAGTCGTCGTCGTCCACGATCCTGAATTCGAAGCCGCGCCGGGCCTTGCCGAGCGAGCCGAGTTTATCTGCCGGTGCGCCCGGCACGAATGCACTGACCGTGCCGAAGTCCGACAGCCCGTAGTTGCTCATCGCCTTCAGGCCGAAGCGCTTTTCGAATGCGGGCACGAAGCCCGGCATCGGCGACATGCTGACAAGGCGCAGATCGTTCTCGGCATCGTCGGGCTGTGGCGCACGTGTCCACAAGAAGGTGGACATCGCACCGAGAAAATTCGTGATGGTGGCTCGCGACTGCCGGATTTCGCCCCAGAAGCGCGAGGCCGAGAAACGCTCCGACAGCACGATCGAGCCGCCGCATATCAGTGCCGCGGCGCTTGCGGCCAGCAGCGCGTTGTTGTGAAAGAGCGGCAGGCACACATAGAAGATGTCGCTGTCGCGGTAGCCCTGTGCTTCCGCAGCGCCGGTACCGTAGGTGAGGGCGGCTGCATGCGAGAGCATGCTGGCCTTCGACGGGCCGGTGGTGCCGGAGGTGTACGAGAGCATCAGCAAGTCGGCGCATTTCAACTGCACATCGGGGGCGCCGTCGGGCGCCTCGTCGATCAGCGCCGTGAAGTCGTGCGATGGCTTGCTGCATCGCAGCGTTGTCGCCGAGGTTGTTGCACCGTTTTTTCCGAGCACGATAACGCGCTGCACGGTGCCGAGCAAAGGCAGGATTTCTTCCAGCCGTTCAGCCAGTTCTTCGTCGACGATGGCGAGTACCGCATCGCCGTGCTCGAAGTAGTAGCGCAACAGGTCGCCGCGGGCGGCGGTGTTGATCGGCACCGCGACGGCGCCCAGCTTGCCGATGCCGAAGAAGATCGCGAGATGTTCGGCCGAGTTGCCGAGCAAGGTACCGATGTGCTGGCCCCGGCGGAAGCCGAGCCCATGCAGCGCATTCGCGACGCGGTTCGACAGCGTATCGAATTCGGCATAGGTCCAGCTTCGGCCCGTCGAGAGTTCGGTCAGGAAGACTTTGTCGCCACGGTCTCGACGCTGGCGGGCGAGCACCTGCGAAACCGTCAGCTCGCGCAACGCGAAAGTGTCGACTGCATAGCGCACCGAATCAGAATCAGTCATGGATGCGCACTCAGGGCATGAAGGTGCCACCGTTGACGTCGAACACGGCACCGGTGACGAAGGACGATCCTTCGGAAGCAAGAAACGCGACCACCGAGGCGATCTCTTCCGGCTCGCCGTAGCGCCCGAGCGGCACGCTGCGGGTGAAGGCAGCACGCACCTCGGGCGAGGAGCCGGCGGTCATCGCGCTGTTGATCGGACCGGGCGCGACACAGTTTGCGGTGATGTTGTCGGCAGCACCTTCGAGCGCGGCGATGCGCGTGAAGCCGATCATCCCGGTCTTGGTCGCCGCATAGTGCGCGCTTGCCACCGGTGAGGCGGTGCGCCCGCCGCGCGACGAGATGTTGATGATGCGGCCCCACTTGTGTCGGCGCATCAAGGGCAGGGCGAGCTGGCAAAAGATGAAGGGTGCTGTCAGATTGATCGCGAGCACTTCTTGCCACTGGGCCGAGGGGATCTGCTCGATCATCCATTTGCCACCATCCTTCTTGGGATGAATGCCGGCGTTGTTGACAAGGATGTCGCAGCGGCCGTGCGCCTTTTCGACGCTCTGCATCGCACTGCGGATCTGTGCCTCGTCGGACACGTCGCAGACGATGGCCTGGGTGCGCTCCTTGTCCAGCCCGGCTGCAATGCTCTGGATTGCGGCCGAACGATCGAGCATCACGGTGAAGAAGCCGTCGGCGACGAACTGCTTCGCGATGGCAAGTCCGATGCCGCTGGCTGCGCCCGTCACGAGAACGATGCGGTCCTGTGCGAGGTTCCGGGTTGTCATGGTGCGACCAACGCCAGTTCGGCCGGCAGCCGGTAGGCCCGCACGGCGCTGCCGGCGAACATGTCGGCCTTCTCGCTTTCGGAGAAACCTTCGGTCATGCGCTTGAAGGTGTTCCACATGACGCGGTAAGTACAGCAGGACTTGTCGACCGGAAAATTGCTTTCGAACATCGCGCGCGACGGGCCGAAAGCCTCGATGCAAGTCTGCACATAGGGGCCCCATGCCTTGGCCAGTTCTTCGGAAGTCGGTGGCAAGGCGCGTTCATGAAAGTCGAAGCCACCCAGTCGCATGCCGATGCCGCCGAGCTTGACGGTGACGTTCGGCCGCTGCGCGAGAGCCTGGATAGAGGCCTTCCAGGTCTTGAAGACTTCTGCGCTTTTTGATGCATAGGGGCCGAGCCCGGCGCGTCCGCCGAGATGGTTGAGTACCACCGGCGTGTCGGGCACGGCATCGATCAGGTCGATGAGCTGCGGCAGCTGCGGGTGATACATCCAGGCATCGAAGCTCAGGCCCATTCGACCGAGCACGGCATAGCCTTCACGAAACTTCGCATCGAGCAGCAGATCTTTCGGCGGCGGACGCAGCAGCGAGCTCACTTCGGGACTCGCGTCCCAGGCCGCCATGTGCCGAATGCCGCGAAACCGCTCGGGTGCGCGGGCCACGCAGGCTGCAAGCACCTCTTCGGCGAAGCTGCCGAGCATGAGGTCGACCTTGCCGACAATGCCGGCGCAGGCGCGCACCGCGCCGTACACGCCGCTCGCGCTCATCGCTGCGATGCCGTTGACGAACTCCACTTCTCCGACACTCGCAAAGCGCGGATCGCCGTCGGCGCGGTACATCGAACTGCATTCGGCGAAGACGGTGCCGCGGATGTGGTGGCCGGTGTTGAGGTCGGCCAGCAAGTCGGGCAGCAAATAGCGGTGGTGCGGTCGATCCCACAGGTGGTGGTGCGGATCGACGATCGGGCGGGCGGCATCGAGCACGGGCTCGTCGCGCAGCGCCAACCAGTCGTTGTCGATGAAATGATGCGGGGGCGCACCGCGCCGCTTCGCGTTGTCGGAGACGTCGTGGTTATGGTCTGAACTCATGGGATGTCCTTGGATGTCGCGTCGGGCGTCAGCACATGTAGGTGCCGCCGTTGACATCGATCACGGTGCCGGTGAGGTAGCCGGAGTGCTCCGATAGCAGGAATTCGACGACGTGGCCAATCTCGTCCGGCGTGCCGATACGGCCGACCGGAATGCGGCCGACCAGCATGGCGCGTTGCGCGTCGCTGCCTTGACTTGTCATGGGCGATTCGATGCGACCTGGCGCGATGCAGTTGGCGGTAACGCCGTCGCCCGCCACCTCGGAGGCGATGATTCGCGTCATGCCGATCATCCCGGCCTTGGCGGCTGCGTAGTGGATGCCGGCGGTGTCCACCAGCGTGCGGCCCGCGCGGGACGACATGTTGACGATGCGGCCCCATTTCCCTCGCCGCATCAGCGGTGCCACTTCGCGGCACAGCACGAAGGCGGCTGTCAGGTTGATGCCGATCACCTCGTTCCATTGGGGAGTCGTCATCTTCAGGAAGCTGTTGCGTTCGCCGTCGATCTTCGGGTGGATGCCGGCGTTGTTGACCAGAATGTCGAAGCGGCCGTATTCGGCGTCGACACCGGCCACCATGCGCCGCACCGCGTCTTCGTCGGCGATGTCCAGCACCACGGCTTGCACTTTCAGACCCTCTGCGCGCAGGCCCGAAGCCACCGCCTCGACTTGCGGCGCGCGATCGATGGCGACCACCTGGTAGCCCGCGCGCGCCAGTCGTTGCGCGATGCCGAGGCCGAGCCCGCCCGCGGCGCCCGTGACGGCCGCGACACGGGTTTGCTGATTGCTCTGCATGTGTGATGTCTCCATGAAGTTCCGTCGAGGATCAGACCGTGCCGACGGGCATCGGCGGCGAGCCGACCAGGCCGGGCAACCGCAACGGCGGTGCGGTCAGAAGGAAACGGCTGCGTTTGTGCTGGCGCAGCCAAGGCCCCAGTTCGCCGAAGTACCAGATCTCGCCAAGAAAGATGCCGAGCTTGAAGATGCAGTGCTCGTGCAGCGGCATCATCGAGTGCTTGGGGCCGCCGCCCGCGGCCGCTGCGCTGCCGACGGCCTCGACACCGAGGTTGTCGGCGCATATCGCAACCAGGCCGCTGTCGGTGATCCAGTTGAGCAACGCGTTGTCCTTGCCATCGAGCACCGCGCACGAGCGTTTGAGGCGGTCGAAGTCGGGCTGCTTGTTCATGCCGAGCACCAGGTCGGCCCAGCCGGTATAGAGGCACATGAAGTCGCCCGGCTCGACGGTGGCCTTCTGGCCTTCGAGCACGCGCATCAGCCCGTCGTAGCCGACCTGCGCCGGCTCCTCGCCGTAGGCTGCCTGCAGGTCGACCATCACGCCACGGCCCTGCACACCGGTCTCGGCCAGCGACTCCATTCCGAGTTTGAGGGCGAAGGGGCCGCCCTTCTGGTCGGCGCCGAGCACGTGCTCGCCGCCACGCCAGCCGTTGTAGTAGACGACCTCTGGCGTGCCGTCGCCATCGGCGTCGAATTCCTGGCCCCAATGCGCGAGCGAGTCCCACTGCGATGAGTACTGCGTCCATATGGTGACCGCGTCGTCCGACACCACGTCGAAGAGCGAGTGGTTCTGACACGAGAAGCAGAAGTTGTAGCTGAGCTCCCCGGTGGCGCGGCGCGTGGCCTCGATGCGCGGTGCGCGCCGGCTCGGCACCAAGTCGCCGCCACCCGGATAGTCCAGTGGCAAGCTCAGCGAGAAGGCCAGGCCTTCGGTGACTTCGCGCACCGCCGCGAGCCGCCGCGCCGGCGTGATGAGGTTCATTCGGCCGACCTGATCGTCGTCGCCGAAATCGCCCCAGTTGGCGCCCTCGGGCCTGTTTTTCCATCGCATGGTTTGTCTCCTTTTGCTTTGGCGTTCGAGTATAGACATCGTGCTAGTATTGGTCCATCCATTTAACAATCCGATATTTAGATGCGCCTGCGGCCATCGCGAGGGGACAAGGCATGACGGACAGATCACTGCGGGGACGCGTTGCCATCGTCGGCATCGGCGAAACCACTTACTACAAGCACAGCCAGTCGCCCGACGCCGAGTTCAAGCTCGCGCTGAAAGCGGTGCTGGCCGCCTCGAAGGACGCCGGCATCGATCCGCGCGACATCGACGGCTTCGCGTCGTATTCGAACGATCGCACCGACCCTTCCCGTTTGTCGGCCGCACTCGGTACCAAGCAGCTTCGTTCGACCACGATGCAATGGGGTGGCGGCGGTGGCGGCAACTGCGGTGCGGTGGCCAATGGCGCAGCAGCGGTCGCCTCCGGTCTGGCCGATTGCGTGGTGGCCTACCGTGCACTGGCGCAAGGGGAGTTCGGCCGCTTCGGCAAGGCGCCGACCGCGCCCACCATCGCGGGAGATATGGCTTACCAGGCGCCCTATGGCGTGCTGTCGCCAGGACAGAAATTTGCGATGAAGGCACGCCGTTTCATGCACGAGCACGGCGTGAAGCAGGAGGCCCTCCGCGCGATCGCGATGGCTTCCTACCATCACGCACAGTCGAATCCGCGGGCGGTGATGTACGGCAAGCCGCTGAGCGAGGCCAAGTACGATGATTCGCGCTGGATCGTCGAGCCCTTCCATTTGTTCGACTGCTGCATGGAGAACGACGGCGCGGCGGCGGTGATCATCGTGCCGGCGGAGCGTGCCAAGGACTTTCCGAACAAGCCGGTGTACGTGCTCGGCGCAGCCACCGGGTCCGACCACCGCGTGGGTGCCAATGCGCACAACCAGCCGAACTACGGCAGCTCGAGCTTTTCTACCGTGGCGCCCAACATGTTCCGCATGGCCGGCCTCGGCCCGAAGGACGTTGGCGTGGTGCAAAGCTATGAGAACTTTACCGGCGGCGTGTTGATGGCGTTGGCCGAGCACGGCTTCTTCGAGCCTGAGGAGGCCAACGATTTCCTCAAGCTTGAAAACCTGATCGCACCGAACGGGAAGATGCCGCTCAATACCAGCGGTGGCAATCTCGCGGAGTGCTACATGCACGGCTTCGAGCTGGTGCTCGAGGCCGTGCGTCAGGTGCGCGGCACCTCGACCGCGCAGGCGCCGCGCAGCGACGTGGCACTCGTCATCGGCGGCCCGATGGTCACGCCGGTGAGCAATCTTCTTCTGGGATCGGAGGCAACGCTGTGACCCCAAACGACCAGGTTTCGATCACCGAAGAATCCTATCTGCCGGCCGGCTTGCCGATTCCGGTTCCCGAGGCAGACGGCCTGTCGGCACCGTTCTGGAACGGGCTGCGCGAGAACCGCGTGATGGTCCAGCACTGCAAGGAATGCGGAACCTTTCAGCACGGCCCCGAGTGGATCTGCCACCACTGCCATGCCTTCGATCCGCCGTTCGATCAGGTGGCGCCGCGTGCGCGCATTTTCAGCTGGGAGCGCGCATGGCATCCGGTGCACGCGTGCCTGAACGGACACGGTCCCTATGTCGTCGTAGTAGTCGAGCTGATGGGCGCGCCGGGCGTGCGCATGCTCGGCAATCTGCTGGGCGACCCGATGGCAGACGTCGTGATCGGTGCCGAGGTGGAGGGCGTGTTCGAGCATCATCCGCAAGCGGCGCCACCGTTCACGCTGCTGCAGTGGCGCTACACGAAGTCGAAATAAGGACCGACGCGTAACGGAGCGGAAGGCCGAAGCGGAAGGCCGGCGGCGGTTGGCGACGTCAGGCGGTGTGCGCCGCGAGCGCGCGCCGATGCAGCGCGGTAGCGAATCCCCAACCTGCGAGCGGCAAGACAAGTCCTGCGGCGATCAGCATCGGTACGAAGCCCAGGTGATCGATGGTCCAGCCCGACACCGATACGCCGAGGGCTTGACCCGAGAAAAGGCAGAAAGCGAACAGTGCGACCGAGGTGCCGCGCATGGCCGGCGCCATCTGCGTGGCATGGGTCTGCAGCGTGTTGTGGAAAAGGTAGGTGCCGAAGCCCAGGCACAGGGCGATCGGCGCCGCGGCGATCCACACCGGCGAAAGCCACAAGAGCAAAAAACAGGAGCCCATCAGCACGCCACCGGCAAAGGCCATGCGGCGCTCTCCGAGTGCCGCCACGATGCGCCGCGCGGTGATCGCATAGACCAGGCCTCCGACGGCATAGAGCGCGAGCAGCGCAGAAGCCGTCGACAGCGCCACGCCGTGGCGGTGCTGCAGGTAGGCCGGCAGGTAGCTCATCGGTCCAAGTAGAAAGATGCCTTCGGCTCCCACC
Organism: Variovorax sp.; assembly: GCA_028292285.1. GTDB lineage: Bacteria > Pseudomonadota > Gammaproteobacteria > Burkholderiales > Burkholderiaceae_C > Variovorax. Next base: position 17,286 of record JAQGMP010000137.1, read on the forward strand.
GAGACCAGCACCGCGCGCGCCCACGGCACCCGCAACACCGCCACCAGTTGTGCCACGAAGGCCGGGTGCGCCGACCCGTCGGCGCGTGCCGGCACCGGCGCATGCCGTACGCGCGCTACGAGCAGTGATCCGACGCAAGTGAATCCGACGGCCAGCGTGAGAAATGCGCCGCGCCAGCCGGGCACCGAGTCGGCGAAAAGACCGCCCGCGAGTTGGCCGGCCGTCATGCCCGACAGCGTGCCGGTGAGGAATCGGGCGAGGGTCGCCTGCCGCTGCTCGTACGGCACGTTGTCGCCGATCCAGGCCATCGCCAGCGGGATGATGCCCGCGGCGGCCATGCCCCATGCGATGCGCGCGCCGACCAGCGAGCCGAAGCCCGGTGCCAGCGCCGATGCCGCCGAGCCCGCTGCGCAGCCGAACATGGCAATGCACATCAGGCGTGTCTTGCCGTAGCGGTCGCCCAGAGGTCCGAACACCAATTGCATCCCGCCGTAGGCGACCGAAAAGCCGATCACCACCTGACCTGCCTGGCCGGGACTGATGTCGAAATCACGCGCCAGCCGCGGCAACAGCGAATCGCAAATGCGCAGCGCAGCGCCGCTGAAAAAGGCCGCAACGGCCAGCAGTGTGACAGTGCTGCGTGTGTCTGTCGAAGCGTTCGGCGCTGGCGTTGGTGGCGTTGGCGGGCTCACATCCAGCGCGCCAGCACATGGGCAGCGTCCACCGCCTCCTTGGGCGCCGGCCCCTGGATGGCCGAGGGCGTGCGCGAGAAACGCGGTGCCGGCGCCGGCTGGCGCACACCCTGCACGTCGACGAAGGCCTTGCGCGCGAGGTTGTGCGGATGGTCTGGCGCTTCGCTCAGCGGCACCACGGGCGCAAAGCAGACGTCCGTGCCTTCCAGCAGGGCGACCCACTCGGCCTGCGTCTTCGCGCGAAAGCTTTGCTCGAAGAACGCCCGCAGCTCGGGCCATCGCGCGCGCTCGGACTGCGCGTTGTGCAGCGCCTCGGGTACTTCGAGGCGGCGACAGATGTCGGCGAAGAATTGCGGCTCGATCGAGCCGATGCACACATGCTCGCCGTCCGACGTCTCGTACACGCCGTACCAGGGCGCGCCGCCGTCGAGCAGGTTGCTGCCGCGCTGTTCGTTGAAAACGCCGCGCAGGCCCTGGCTCACGAAATTGGTCATCAGTGAAATCACCCCGTCCGACATCGCAGCATCGACCACCTGGCCCTTGCCCGAGCGCTGCGCCTCGTGCAGCGCGGCCAGGATGCCGACGATGAGGTAGAGGCTGCCGCCGCCATAGTCGCCGACCAGGTTGAGCGGTGGCACGGGAGGGCCGCCCGCCGGCCCGATGGCATGCAGTGCGCCAGTGATCGAGATGTAGTTGATGTCGTGACCTGCCGCGTTGGCGAGCGGGCCTTCTTGCCCCCAGCCGGTCATGCGCCCGTATACCAGCCGCGGGTTGCGCGCTGCGACCACGTCGGGGCCGAGGCCGAGACGCTCCATCACGCCGGGGCGAAAACCTTCGATCAGGACGTCGGCCTTGTCGAGCAGTGTCAAAGCTTGTTCGCGCCCGGCCGGATCCTTCAGGTCGGCCAGCACCACGGTGCGGCCGCGGCCGGTGAGATTGCTGCGCTCACCGAGTTTTTTTCCTGGCCGGTCGATGCTGACCACGTCGGCGCCCATGTCTGACAAGAGCATGCAGGCGAAGGGACCGGGGCCGATACCGGCGAACTCGACGACGCGAAGGCCCGACAACGGGCCGGTGGCTGAGAAATTGGACATGGCGAGTCTGCTTTCGGAAGAGGGTACGTGGGCGATGTGAGGGGAAGAGGCGAGAAAAAGCGAGGCCAGGAGGCTTCAAAGCGCCGGGCGCATCAGCATCGACGCGGTGCCGAGCGCCACCGCGGCGATGCCGAGATAGAGGATGGCGAACACATGATTGATTCGCACCGTGACGGCGTAGATCGAAAAGCCCGAGTAGCGGCTGGCCATGAGCGCCATCATCGAGAACGGCGTAGCGCAGCTTGCCACCGACCATCCGACCAGGATTGCCGCGAGGTGCGCCACCGGCGCGAGATGCAGCACCGACGGCGGCAGCGACGAAGCGACCAACACCGCCGACAGCACCGGGTGGACCGCCGCGAACCCCAGCGCGATGATGGCCAGCATCAGCACCAGGCAGGCCAGGATGGCCGAGTGCGACAGGGCACCGCCGACCAGCGTGGTCCAGGCGATCGGCACCGCGCCCGCAATGATGGTGCCGCCGCAGCCCGCCACCATGAAAAGCGCCACTTCGCCGGCCAGCGCGGGCAGCGCGAGCACGTCGGCTCGCAGCAGCCGCGAAGCCTGCGCGAGGCGGAGTGGCCCGCGGGCCTGCGCGCAATGAAGCGCGAGGACCGCGAACGGAATCACGATCACGATGGCGCCCGTCACGGTGATGTGCACCAGGTGCGACACCAGAATCACCGTGCCCAGAAAAGTCGCCATCACCGCGACCATCGGCCCCAGCGCCGAGCCCAGCGAACGTTCGGGCCGTTCGAGCGGCGGCGGCGCCGTGCGCCCGCGCAGCCGCCACAGGTCGAGCGCCGTGCCCACCACGATCGATCCGGCCGCAAGGCCGAGCGTGAGCGGCACCACGGTCGACCAGCTCAGGCCCGGGTACAGCGCCAGCAGGATCGTCAGGTTGCTCACCATCGGGCTCCACAGCGTGGCGGCCGAAAAACTGCGCGTGATGGCTGCGAACATCGACAGCCGGTCCTCGTCGATGCCGGCCTCGCCGCGCGACGCCATCTGTAGCAGCAGGTTGACCCCCGCCATGCCGAGCAGACCGCCGAAGAGCTGGGCTGCGAACGAGAACCAGGCATAACGGCTGCGCATGCTGCTCGTGAGCAGGTACTGCGCGACGATCCGCGTGTAGGAGCTTTCGAGCGCCGCGCGCGCGAGCAGCGAGACCGAGGACACGAGCGACACCATCAGCCCGCCGATCGCGATGCCGCGCCCCAAGCTTTGCAACGGGTCGGCCGACAGCGGCAGGAGCGCAAGACTCACGCCCGCCACCGCCAGCGTCACGCGCCGGATGCTATGCGGAATGCGTCGGTGCGCCAGCAGCAGGAACAGCGCCGCTGCCGCGCCCATGAGCCAGACCGCGCCCGAGTCGGGCCGGAACTGCGTGGCCAGCGTGCTCAGTGCCACCACGATCAGGCAGACAGGCGCCCACCATTCGCGCGGCGCCGCTGCCACAGCGGCCGCTTCGCTTGACCGGGTCTTCAATTCAGCAGGAGCAGCGATGCCTGCCTCGCGCTCTGGCCCACCTGCACGCCCTTGTCACGCGCGTGCTTGTTGGCCGCGCTGATCACGCCGTCGAAATAAGTGCTCTGGCCATCGCCCATGCGCGCGGTGAGAGCGCTGACCGACGCGCCCGCGATGCCGTCGGGCTCGACGGCCTCCAGGGCGCTCAGGCCCGAGTTGTTCTTGCCGATCCCGCCGTCTGAACAAATGAATGCCCAAGGCCGGAAGTCTCGAAAGTAGCCGATCACACTGCGGCCGGTATGGCCCGCGGTGCACAGCACGTTGTGCTCCTTGTCCTCGGGCAGTGCGTAAGCGATCGAATCGGTGCACACGATGCTGCGGCCGTTGGCGGCTGTGTGGATCAGGCGCCGGCGCGTCGGATCGAACACTTCGGGTTTCTTTTCGCCGCTTAGCATGTATTGCGCGCAGTCGCGGGCGCGCATGCCGGGCTCGATGCCCAGTGCCTGGGCGGCATCGTTGACGCGGCTCACGATGCCGTTGTCGTAGAGGTCGGCGCCATTGCCCATTTCGGCAGTCATGACGTCGACCGCGGCCGAGGGCACGCCGAGCGCCTCGTAGTACCAGAGCCCGGCGACGCCGGCACCGTCCTTGCCGATGGCGCAGTCGAGGCCGATGACGAATTTTGGCCGGGCCGACATCACCATGCGGGCGCACAGCACGCCGGAATACGAGGCGTTGACGACCAGGTCGCCCGCCGTGGCAGGCGCCTCGGCGACATGGCCCTCGACGTAGGTAGCCGAATCGAAGATCAGGATGCGGCCTTGCGGGCTCTGGATGATTCTGGGCGCGTGGCTGGATGCCATATGAAACCTTCGCTCGAAAAGAAATGGATGGGGTGCCACTGAAAGGCGGTTAATCGTAATGGTAAATCCATTTGCCCAAATCGCGCGCATGCACAATGGTTCGAGCGCCGCCACCACGGCGGAGCCAACAACATCGAGGGATAGAAAATATGGACGTGACTCAGGACCTGGCTTTCCAGCAGATCAAAACCCGTCGCGTGTTCGAAGAAATCTGCGAACAGATTCGCAACCGCTTGAGCTCAGGTGCCCTGAAGCCCGGTGACAAGCTGCCGGCCGAGCGTGACCTCGCGGTGGAATTCAAGGTCAGCCGCCCGGCCGTGCGCGAAGCGCTGCGCACGCTGGAAATCTCAGGCGTTGTGTCGCTGCGCAAGGGTGTCAAGGGCGGGGCGTTCATCCGCGACGGCAACCCGGCGATGCTTACGCAGTCGCTGCAGGACCTGATGTTCCTGGGCAGCGTCTCGCTGCGCAGTCTGGCCGAGGCACGCGTGCTCATCAATGGCATGGTCATCAAGCTGGCGTGCGAGCGCGCCACCGAAGAGGATTTCAAGGCCATCCAGGAAAACATCGACTTTATCGAGAGCAGCGCAGACCTGCTTCACCGCGCCAATGCCGGCGTGATGTTCTTCCGGATCATTGCCCGGGCAACGCGCAACGAGGTGTTGATGATGTTGGTCGATTCGCTCGGCGACATCATCCGTGTGGTGATCGATCGAACCGGCCGCGTCGCCCGGCCTGAGCTGGTCGCCGTGCGCAGACGGATCCTCGATGCGATGAAGGCGCGCAATGCCGACGCGGCCATCGAAGGCATGAACGAATACCTGAGCGTGGTACATCGTGGCATCGATCTTGGTGTGCCGACCGAGCCAATCGAGGTGGTGAAGCCCGGCCGCGCCGTGGCAGCCGTGGCGAAGCGGGCCGCAGCAACGCGCAAGCCCGCGGCCGCGTCGCGCGTCGCGCTCAAGCGTGCACCTGCAGTTCCGACGCGGCGCGCCGCGCGGTAGACGACGACAGTAATCCCGACGCCGATGCCGACGCCGTGCCAACCAAGTGCCGGTCGGCCAGAAGCTCTCTCGATACGTCGGGCACGGACGCCCCGCATGCCGGTGTTGACAAAGCGATTTTGTCTTCTAGAATGGTAATACCATTAGAATCAAGATCGCTCGTCAACCTACCCACCCGCATTACGAGGCCCAACATGACCGAAATCGTTGTCAACGAACAGAACAAGTGGCGTTTGAACACGCCCGGCGCAGAAGGCTGGGATAAAACGCCCCGACCCGGCGCTCCCAACAAGTACCTGATGATTTCGTCGGACACCCATGCCAACGAGCCCGGCAACCTGTGGGCCGAGCGCATCGACGCCAAGTACAAAGACCGTCTGCCCAAAATGTGGATCGACGACAAGGGCATTCAGTGGCGCAAGATGGAAGCTTCGGAGCAGCCTGACCGCCTGGTGCTCGCCCGCCTCGAAGGCGAGGATCTCGCACGTTCCAGGGCCGGCGCCACCGCCACCGAACAAGGACCCTCTGTCGAGCAGCGTCTGAAAGACCTGGAGATGGACGGCATCGACGGCGAGGTGATCTTCCCAGGCAAGGGCTTGGGCATGTGGTACACGTTCGACCCCGAATTCGCGCATGCGCAGGTCGAGGTTTACAACACGTGGGCATGGGAAACCTTCGGCGCCCATATCGACCGGCTGTCGCCCGCCGCAGCGCTGGCCACTGGCGACCTGCCCGCGACCATCAAGGAGGTCGAACGCTGCCTGAAATTGGGCTTTCGCCACTTCACACTGCCGTGCAAGCCGCTCTTCGGCCCTCCCAAGACCAACGAACTCAACTACAACAAGGTCGACTTCGATCCGCTGTGGGCCATGTTCTGCGAGGCCGATGTGCCGGTGTCGTTTCACGTTTCGACCGGCAAGGATCCGCGTACCACGCGCGGTCTGGGCGGCGCAGTGGTCAACTACGTCGTGCACTCGCTTTCGCCCACGCTGGAGCCGCTGGTGAACATCTGCGCATCGGGCGTCGGCGAGCGCTTCCCCGACCTGAAGTTCGGCAGCGTCGAGGCCGGTATCGGCTGGCTGCCCTGGATGCTCGATGCCATGGACGAGGCCTACCTGAAGCACCACTTCTGGGTCAAGCCGAAGCTCAAGGCGTTGCCGAGCGATTATTTCCGCGCCAAGGGTTTTGCCACCTTCGGCGAAGACCGCCCGGGCCTCGCGCTGATCGAGGAATACGGCCTGCAGGACAACTTCATGTGGGCCAACGACTATCCCCACCATGAAGGAACCTGGCCGCATTCGGCCGAGGCCATCGAGCGCCAGATGGGCAAGCTCACCGAAGTGACGCGTGCCAAGGTGCTCGGCGAGAACGCCGCCAAGGTATTCGGCTTCAAAGAAGCGATCGCCCGGTACAACGCCAAAAGCTGAGCGTTGCAACGCAGACCGGCGCCGGGACACCGAAAAGGTTCCGGCGCTTTTTTGCGTGCAATGCGGATACCGGCACGGATACGGGATTCCGAGACACACAACGAACATTCCTGGAGACCACCACGATGACCGCCTTCACACCCTTCCATCCCCAGCATGACGGCCTTGCCGACGACGACTCGCGCTATGTCGATGTCGCAAGCCTTCCGTGGAAACCGACCCCCACGCCCGGCATCGACATGAAGGTCTTGATGCAGGACGACGCGAGCGGCTTGCTGACGGCCCTGTTCCGCTGGGAGGCCGGCACGCAGTTGCCGCTGCACGAGCACGTCGAGATCGAGCAAACCTACGTGCTCCAGGGCAGCATCGTCGACGAGGAGGGCGAAGCGCTCGAGGGCAACTATGTCTGGCGCCCGAAGGGCAACCGACACCTCGCACGCTCACCGCACGGCGCGCTTGTGATCTCGTTTTTCTTGAAGCCGAACAAGTTTCTCGAAGGCGAGTACGCGGGCAAGGAACTCAAGTAGAAATTTCGCCCCCTTCAAGATCAACAGACATCCCGATGAAAACCTTCCGACGCATCCTCCTGGCCATCGCTGCCGCAACTGTTGCCGTACCGGCCCTGCCGGCCTTCGCGCAGTCCGATTTTCCGACCAAGCCGATCAAGATCATCGTGCCGTACCCGGCCGGAGGTCTGTCGGATTTCCAGGTGCGCGCCGTGGCCGAACCGCTCGGCAAGCTGCTCGGCCAGTCGATCATCGTCGACAACCGGCCCGGCGCCTCGGCCGGCATTGGCACGCAAGTGGTGGCGACGTCACCGGCCGATGGCTACACCCTGGTCTTCGTCAACAACGGCTTCGTGATCACGCCGCTGGTAAACAAGACCACCATGTACGACCCGGTCAAGGATTTCGCGCCGGTGTCGGTGGTGTCCACCTCGCCGATGGTGCTGGTCGTCAATTCCGAGGTGCCGGCCACCGACGTACCCAGCTTCATCGCTTACGCCAAGGCGCAACCGGGCGGTGTCGAGTACGGCTCGGCGGGCACAGCATCTTTCGGCCATATGGCAACGGCGCTCTTCTCGCAGGCGACGGGGTTGAAGATGACGCACATCCCGTACAAGGGCGAGGCGCCTATGAGCCTGGCATTGCGGACCGGCGAAGTGAAGACCCTGATCACCACGCCGTCGCCTCAGATCATGGGCGCGGTCAAGGAAGGCAAGCTCAGGCTGCTGGGCGTGGCGTCGAGCAAGCCGGCGCCGTTGCTGCCCGGCGTCAAGCAGATCTCCGACACGGTGCCCGGCTTCACGGCCGAGGTGTGGTTCGGCCTCTTTGCCCCGAAGGGCACGCCGCCCGACGTCATCGCCAAGCTCAATGCTGCACTCGTGAAAGTGCTGGCCACGCAAGACATCAAGGACAAATTCGCCACCGTAGGCGCAACAGCCGAAAGCAACGCACCGGCCATTTACGGGAAGATGGTTCGAGAAGAATCGGCGCGCTGGGCCGACCTGATCGCCAAGACCGGTATCAAGGCCGAGTGACGCGGTCGTTCGACGTTGTCGTCGTCGGGGGTGGCGCGTCGGGGTTGAGCGCCGCCATCGAGGCCGCAGCGGCCGGAGCAACCACGGTCGTACTGGAAAAAAACGCGCAGCCGGGTGGCAGCAGCCGCCTGTCGGTCGGCTCCATCAACGCCGCCGGATCGAGCCTGCAAAAGCGTGCTGGCATCGTCGACACACCCGACGCGCATTTCGAGGACATGGATTACTACGTGGGCGCGTTCGCGTCGCGCGACAACCTGGCCTTTCGTCGGCTGCTGGTCGACCATGCGGCCGAGACGCTCGACTGGCTGATGTCGCTCGGCCTGAGTTTTTATGGCCCGACCGCCGACCCGCCCAATCGCCAGCCGCGCATGCACAACGTGGTGCCGAACTCGCGCGCCTATCCCTACTACCTGGGCCGCGAGGCCCGCCGCCGCGGCGTCGAACTGCGGCTCGGTGCGCAAGTCACCGGGCTGTTGCGCGGCGACGACGGCGGCGTACGCGGCGTGATGGCCATGCTCGATGGCAAGTCGGTGGAGATCGAAGCGCGCCGGGGCGTGGTGCTGGCGGCCGGCGACTACAGCAACAGCGCCGAACTCAAACGTCGCTTCCGGCCAGAGCTCGAGGGCATTCCCGCGGTGAATCCGACAGCGACCGGGGACGGCCACCGCATGGCCGAGGCCTTTGGCGCACGCCTGGTCAATGGCGAGGTCATTTACGGACCGGGTCTGCGCTTCGTCGATCCGGTGCGTCCGGGCCTGGCGAGTCGGTTGCCGCCCTCGTGGTGGCTCGGCAAGCTGATGCAACTGGCACTGAACCATCTGCCGATTGCGCTGTTTCGCCCCTTCGTGATGGCCTTCATGACCGCGTCGCTCGGACCTGAGGCGTCCATGCTCCGGGCGGGTGCGGTGCTGGTCAATGCGAAGGGCGAGCGCTTCGCCGACGAACTGCAGCAACCAGGCCTGGCGATTGCGCAGCAGCCGGGCGGGCAAGCATGGCTTGTGTTCGACAGCCGCGTCGCGCGCATGTTTTCGGAGCCGCCGCACTACATCTCGACGGCACCGGGCGTGGCCTTTGCCTACTTGCCGGACTACCGGCGACACCGCAAAGACCTGTACCACTGCGCCGAGACCGTCGGTGCACTGGCGAGCAGCCTGGGCATGTCCGCGCCTGCGCTGAAGGCCTCCCTCACGGCTGCGGGAAAAGCGCCTTTCCATGCGCTGGGTCCATTGGAAAGCCGCATCGTCATCACCGATGGCGGCCTGGCAGTCAACGGATCGCACCAGGTGATCGCCGAAGCCGGCGGCGTGATTGCACGGCTCTATGCAGCCGGTGCCGTGGGGCAGGGCGGTGCATTGCTTGCGGGCAACGGCCATCACATCTGCTGGGCTGTAACGTCGGGCCGGCGTGCGGGGCGCTTCGCGGCGCAGCGGCTACCGTCTCAGGATCGGTGAGCGCTCAGGGCTTCTGGCGCTCGTTCCAGAGAGCGAGGTATTTCACTTCGAGGCGCTGCAAGAACTTGGTCATCTCGAGGACGGCGGCGTCCGCATCCCGTTCGCGCAGATGCTTCAGCAGCCGGCGCCGCGATGGCAAGGTGTAGGCGTTCTCGCTGGGCCCGATGCCCTTGATGAACTGCCGCATGACTTCCATCATGCCTTCCATCGTCACCTGAATGATGGGATTGCGCGTGGCACCCGCGAGGATGTTGTGGAACTGCCGATGCAGCTCGGCACGCTCGTCGAAATTGCCGGCTTTCTGCGCCTTGACGGCCGCCTGAACATTGGCTTCGAGCGCCTGCAGGTCTTCTTCGGTGATGCGTTCGCATGCCACTCGCACGACGATGGCGCTGAGCCAGATGCGGGCCTCGGTCAAGTGCTGCGGCGTGATGGCGCCCAGATGGTAGAGATCGCGCAAACCATTGACGATCACCCCCGAACTCCCTGGCAACACGAAAGCGCCGCCCGTGGCGCCCTTGCGCAACTCGATCATTCCGGACAGTTCAAGCGCTCGCAGCGCCTCGCGCAGCGTGTTCCGGCTGACGTTGAACTTGGCGGACAGCCCGCGTTCGGCCGGCAGGCGATCGCCGGGCTTGAGTTTTCCGGTGGCCACCAGTTCGCGGATCTGACCGGCGATCTCTTCGAAGGCGCGTTGCGGGGTAATGGGGGCGAAGCCGAGGGCTGAGACGACGGTTTCTTTCATGCAAGGCGCTGGGTGGGTGAAAACCCGGTCATTCTATAGAGCGCTCCCCGAGCGCCCGCGCGGCGCAGCCCGACTAGGTTTTGATCGAGAAAGGCACCGCCAGCAACAACTCGTTGCTTATCTTCGCGACCACCGGGCCGTCCTTTTCGCTTTCTTCCAAGGCCTTCTTCCAGTCCGGATCGGCGCGAAAAGCATTCCAGGCCGCGTCGCGCTGGTCATGCGAATCCCATTCGAGGATGTACTTGATCTCGAGGCTGTCGTTGCCCACGCCGACGGTGAAAAGTGGGCCAGGCCTGAAGCCATGCCTTTCGAACAGCCCGAGCGTGGCGCTCTTGAAGCGATTCAGCACGATCGGCATCTTGCCGGGCATGCACGTGTAGGTGCGGAATTCGTAGAACATCGTCAAACCTTTGATGAAAACTGCAGGCAACAATCAAATGGGACGCGACGCGAAAAGCGGTCCGTCCTCGAACTGAAGCGCGACCAACTCCATGGGCATTCCACACTCGAAGTTTTTGCCCTCGGTGTCGATCATTCGCGTGGCGATGCGCAGGCCGATGTCGAGATCGACGACGCACAGCGCGTAGGGAGCTTCTTCCGTGAACACGCGCGGCGCCGCATGCACGCGCGTCCATGAATAGAGCGTGCCACGCGCGCTCAGGTCTTTCCAAACCATCTTGTCCGACCAGCAATGGGGGCAGATCGGTTTTGGCGGAAAGGTGAATTTGCCGCAGGCTTCGCAGCAGGTGGTCTGCCATCGCCCTTGGGCCAGTCCGCTCCAGAACGGCTCGGTGAACTTCGACACGCGCGGCGGGTACGACCGCTTGCGCGCGACGGGAATCAGTTGGAGTGTGCTCATCGTACGGCCTCCAGCACATGCATCAGGGCTGCGTTGTAGTTGCCGAGTTCGCCGGTCGTCAGGCCCAGCTCCGCACCAGCCACTTGCCTTTCGCCGGCCCGGCCGCAGAGCTGGTCGGTCATCTCGATCATGTTGTAGAGCGAAGTCACGTAGGCCGGATGGCCCCGCGAGGTGAGTCCACCCGAAGTCGAAATCGGAATGCGCCCGCCCAGCTTCGTTTGCCCTTCGGCGGCGCCGGGCGCACCCTGGCCGCGGCCGAAGAAGCCGACTGCCTCGCTCACCAGAACTTCGACGATGGTGCAGGGCGCATAGAACTCGGCCACGTCGATGTCAGAGGCCGAAATGCCGGCCTCCTGATAGGCTGAAGCCGAGGCCTTCTTGGCGGCGATCAATTCGGTCATGTCGTTGGGCACTTCGTTGATCTGATGCGAGCCGTCGTGGCAAAAGCCGCGGCCGCGCACCAGCGCGTAAGGGCGGCCGAGCGTCTTGGCGACTTCCTCGGAAGCCAGCACCAGGCAGGCGGCGCCGTCGCTGCGGCCCGGTACGTCGTAAAGGCCCAGCGGCTCGACGATCGGGCGCTGCGCCATCACTTCGTCCAGCGTGATCGGCTTGCGGTATTGCGCCAGCGGATTGAGCGACGCGTGGTGCCGGTTCTTCACGGCCACCGCGCCGAACTGCTCGCGCGTCGCGCCCCAGTCATGCATGTAGCGCATCGCATCCATGGCATACCAGGAGATCGGAATGAACCCGGCGCTGGCCTGGAAGTCGATGTCGCCCGTGGTGCGCATGCTGCTCATCGCATGTTCTACAGAGGGCGTGGCGGCTTCCATGTTGATGCCGAGTGCCAGGGCCACGTTCGCCCGGCCCAGCAATATCTCATTGCAGGCCTGGTCGAAGGCAAGGGCAGCCGTCATGCCGTTGCCCATCACTTCCATCACTGTTCCCGTGCAGGCCAGGCGCAGGTGGCTTACGAGAAAGGTATGGAAGTATTTTTGCAGTGTGTAGGGCCGCGGTACCGTAAAGATAAGACTCTGAATGTCCCTTTTGTCGACGCCGGCGTCGTTGACGGCGTCGACGACCAGGCGGGTCATGATTTCCTGCTCCAGCACCTGCAGCGGTTCATCGCTCCGCGTCTGGTGGCGCCCCACGGGGATGGCGCTGGTGCCAACGATGGCTACCCTTCTTGTCATGCGGTGTTCCTTCGTACGAATGGGAAGCGCATTGGGCGCTCCCGCGAAAGTATAGCCATGAATGGACAGACCATTAATGTCGTGCAAGCCCGAATTGACAACGCAACCGGCTTACGTTAGATTGGTAATACCATTGAGTGACGTCTAAGGGGGTATGGTGAGTCAGCCCGGCCCGCTTCGCGTCCAGCTTTCTCCAGGAGCTTTCATGTCCGAACTTGTCACCCCGGCCGATGTCTTCGACGTGCGGGCCTTTCGCAACGCACTCGGCAGTTTCCCCACAGGCGTGGCCATCATCACCGCCGTGGGATCAGACGGCCGGCCGATCGGGCTGACCTGCAACTCGTTCAGTTCGGTGTCGCTCGATCCACCACTGGTATCGTGGGGCCTGCGCATCAACAGCAAGAGCCTCGAAGCTTTCCAGCAGGCCGATGCCTTTGCGATCAACATACTGGCCGAAGACCAGAAGGACCTGTCCGGCCGCTTCGCGAGCAGCAGCATCACCGACAAGTTCGATGGCGTCGCCTGGCGCCCCGGGCTTGGAGGCCTGCCGGTCATCGAGGAGTGCGTTGCGACCTTCGAATGCACCAAGTTTGCCGAGCACATGGCGGGCGATCACGTGCTCTTTCTCGGACAGGTCGCGAAATTCGAGCATGGCCGCCACGAAGACTCGCTGGTGTTCTACAAGGGCGCTTACATGATGCTCACCCAGTCGCTGCGCGAACTTGCGGCGCGGGGACGCATGGAGCCGCAAAATCTCGATCAGGCGCGGCGCCTGGTCAACTGCATGCTGCTGCGCCTGGCCTGCGAGAACGGGCAAGAGGAAGACTTCGAGGCCATCGAGCGCAATATCCTCGAGATCGAGAGCTATGAAGATCTGACCGACCGCGAGAAGCGGGCGGAGGCGAGCCTCGAATTCTTCCGGCTGATTACCAAGGCCGCGCACAACGAGGTGCTGGTGGTGGTGTCGGAGACGCTCACCAGCATCATGCGTCAGGTGCTGAAGGCCGAATCGTCGCTCAAGTACCGTCCCGAGCTCGTGCCGGTGCGCAAGCGCATCCTGACGCACCTGCGCCGGCGCAACGCCGACGAGGCCGAGCTTGAAATGACCTATTACTTCGACCAGATGCGCCGCGGCGCGGCGGCCATCGTGGCTGCCGAAGCCGAGGCGAAAGGAACCCCATGACTTCGACAAATTCCATTCCTTCGGCGACACCGGCCTCCGAGTGCGACGTGCTGGTGATCGGCGCCGGCGCTGGCGGCCTGTCGACTGCCATCACCGCGCGCAAGAACGGGCTCGACGTGCTGGTGATCGAGAAGGCATCGGTCTTCGGCGGCACCACCGCGTTCTCCGGCGGCGTGCTGTGGATTCCTTTGAGTCCGCACGCCAGGAAGGGCGGCGTCAAGGACAGCCGCGAGGCCGTCATGCGCTACATGCGCGCCGAGACCGGCGACTTTTTCGACGCGCCCGCAGTGGAGGCCTTCGTCGATCGTGGACCCGAGATGGTCGAGTTCTTCGAGCGCGAGACCGAGGTCAAGTTCATCCCGACGCTGTATCCCGACTATCACCCGACGGCCGATGGCGGGGTCGATATCGGGCGCTCCATTCTGGCCGCGCCCTTCGACATACGCGGCTTGGGCAACGACATGGCGCGGTTGCGTCCGCCGCTCAAGACCATCACCTTCATCGGCATGATGTTCAACTCGTCGAATGCCGACCTCAAGCACTTTTTCAACGCGACCAAGTCGCTGAAGTCGGCCACTTATGTGGCCAGGCGACTGGTCAACCACGTCAAGGAGCTGCTGCTGTATCGCCGCGGCGTGCAGGTCACCAGTGGCAACGCTCTTGCGGCGCGGCTGGCCAAGTCGGCGCTCGATTTGAAAATACCCATCTACACCGACACAGCGGCCAGCGAGCTGATTGTCGAAGGCGGTCGCGTGGTGGGTGCGGTCGTAAAGAGCGCGGCCGGCACGCAGCGCATTGGTGTGCGCAAGGCCGTGGTGTTGGCAGCGGGCGGCTTCGCCCATGACGTCGAGCGCATTGCCCAGGCCTATCCGCATCTGCGACGCGGCGGCGAGCATTTCTCCCCCGTGCCGAGCGACAACACCGGCGACGGCGGCCGGCTCGCCGAGCAGGTGGGCGGCTCGGTACCGATCCGCTATGCCGCTGCTGCCGCGTGGATGCCGACCTCGAAGGTGCCGCAAGGCGACGGCCGCTTCGGTGCCTTTCCGCATCTGCTGGATCGCTACAAGCCCGGCATCATCGGCGTGACGCGGCGCGGCAAGCGCTTCACCAACGAGTCCAATTCGTACCACGACGTCGGTGCCGCGATGATCGAGGCCTGCAAGGACGACAAAGAGACCGCGATGTGGCTCATCTGCGATCAGGCGACCATCGGCAAATACGGCCTTGGCTACGCCAAACCTGCACCGATACCGCTCGCGCCGCTGGTGCGCAACGGCTATCTGGCCAAAGGCGCGACGCTGGCAGAGCTTGCGCGCAACGCAGGGATCGACGCTGCGGGCCTGGAACAGACCGTGCGTCAGTACAACGAAGGCGCGGTGCGCGGCGAGGATCCGGAGTTCGGTCGCGGCAGCACCTCGTTCAACCGCTACCTGGCAGACGCCGAACACAAACCCAACCCCTGCGTGGCGCCGATCCTCAAGGGACCCTTCTATGCGCTCAAGGTCGTGATGGGCGACCTGGGCACCTTCGATGGTATCCGCACCGATGTGGTCGGCCGGGTGCTGGCTGCTGACGGACAGCCGATTCCCGGCCTCTACGCTGCGGGCAATGACCGGGCCAGTGTCATGGGCGGCAACTATCCCGGTGCAGGTATCACGCTCGGTCCGATCATGACCTTCGGGTACCTGACGGCACGCCACATCGCCGGGCTCGAGCCCGAGCCGGAGCCCGCGGCGCAGCCGTTGCAACAAGCGCAGGCAGTCAGGAAAGCGGCCGATGCAGTACCCGTCTAAGAACCTGGTCGATCACCGCATCTATACGATCAAGCCGCGCAAGATGCCGGAGTTTCTCGAGGTGTTCGATCGGCTCGCGATGCCTGTGTTGCTCAAGACGCTCGGCACTCCGCTGGGTTTCTATGCAAGCCTCGTCGGCCCACTCAACCAGGTCGTGCACCTGTGGGGCTACGACAACCTGACCGACTACGAGCAACGTTGCCTGGCCCGTGATACGCATCCGGATTTTCCGGCGTATCTGTCGGCGTCCGAACATCTGGTCGTAGCGCAGGAGACCCGACTGATAAAGCGGATCGATCTGCCGAGCATCAAAGATTCGCAGGCCTGATTTTCAGTCCCGCGCACTCACTCGAGCACGGCCCGCGCTGTCTCGATGGCCTTCTTCGCCCAGGCGAGGTAGCCCATGGCCGACGCCCGTGTGTCGCTCGGCACCTCAATGCTGATCGGCAGATCGCCCGGCAGCCGAGCGAACAGGCCAGCCAGGTCGATGGCACCTTCGCCGGGCAGCAGGCGTTCGCAGCGCGCGGCGTGAACCAGACCTTCTACCGTGTCCGGCCCCGGTATCGGCCCGTCGCAGATCTGGCCGTAATGCAGCCATTCGCGGCGCAGTGCAGCGACATCGTCGAGCGTGCTGCCACATCGCGCGAAGTGCAGCGCGTCGACCAGTATTCCGCCGTTGGGTCGAGCTGCGCCGCCGACGACCCGCGCGGCTGCCTGCACGTCGGGCACCTGCGTCCAGGGCATGAACTCGAGATCGGCTGTGAGGCCGAAGGGTTGCGCCGCGTCGCAGAGCGCCGCGAAGGAGGCCGTCAGGCGCGCTTCGTCGGTGTCGTCGCCGGCCACGAGGATGTGCCGGGCGCCGAGCTCCGCGCCCACTTCGAGAAAGGCGCTGTAGGCTCGCGCATCGAAGCGCGCATTGATGCGAAGCACTTCGAGGTCGAGGATGCGAACGCCGGTGCCGTTCATGCGTGCCAGCGTCTCGCGCAGCATCGGGGCGTCGGTCATCAGTGGGTAGTGCAGGCCACCCGGCGTGGTGGGCAAAAGGCGAACGCCGGCGGCAACGCAGCCTGTGTCGGCCGCAAGCTGCACCATTTCCGGCGGCGAGTAGGGCAACGCCATGAGTTGCGCGAGCGAGTAGAGATGCTTCATGCCGGATCCAGCTGGTGCTTTTTGCGAGGAGGAATTTTTGCCGCAGGCGATGGCGCGTCGTCATCGGCAAGGTCGGCGGCCGGTGTCGAGGCATAGGCGCGGTCGAAGAGTGGCGAGGCCTTGCTCGCCGAGGCAATGTCCGCCGCTGCCGCCAGCAGTTCCGGCACGAGACTCCGCATCTTCTTGTCGGTGAGCCGGGCCGCCGGGCCGGAGATCGCGATCACGCCGACCGCACCCATTCCGACATCTGCCCCGGTGCGAACGATGGGCGCCGAGATCGCCGAGAGTCCGCGCGCGTAAGAATCGGTCGCGATCGCAAAGCCCTGCTTGCCGGTCTGACGGACCGCCTTCAGCACGGCGTTCATCGATGTCGGGGCTTTGGGGCCGAAACGCTCGGGCTTGCCGATGCCCTGTCGCAACACCAGCGCGGTCGCATCGTCTTCGTCGAGCGTGGAGAGCCACGCAAAGCCGGTGGCGGTGCAAGACAGCTGGGCATCGATACCCATGTCCGGGTCATAGCGCAAACCGCTGCGCGCGCCCTGGGACAGCGCGACCCAGGTGAGGTGGTCGACGTCGACCACGCCGAGCCGCACCAGTTCGCCGCTGGATTCGGCCAGGCGGTCGAGCACTGGCTGGCAGAGGTCGACCACGCCTGAATGTTTAAGGTAGTTGAGGCCGAGCGAAACGAGCTTGGTGGTGAGCACGTAGTCGCCGCGCTTGCGCGACTGCCGCACGAAGCCGTTTTCGGCCAGCTCGGTCAACAGGCGATGCGTCGCGCTGCGCGGTATGCCGAGGTCGTCGGCCAGCACCGCGATCGACACGCCGCCCACGTCGATCGCCAGGCGCTCGAGGATCGCCAGGGTTCGCGTCATCACGCCGGACATCGACTCGCTCCTTCGAAAGCGACCATCTTCACACGAGCGCCACTGCGCACTGCGAGCGTGCGGCATCCTGCACGGCGAGCGCAGCCTGCAGCGTGCGCAGGCCGTCGCTACCCGAGCACACCGGTTGCTCCTTGCCCTCGGCCACTGCACGCAGATGGCGCATCTGCTCGACATACGGGTCGGCACGGTGGACCGGCGTGCGTGATTGCGTGAGCGGCTCGTGCCAGCCGCGCCGGCCGTCGTAGCGCCATACGTCCAGCCGCGGCAGCGTGAGCGAACCTTCTGTGCCGCTGATGAAGTGGGAGTTGACGTCGAGCTGCGCATAGTGCGCTGCTTCGCCGGCAGCAAGATCCCAGTTCCACGGCGCTACCGTGGTGTCCGATACGGCCAGCGTGGCCAGCGCACCGCAGGCGAATCGCATCAGCACTGCGCCCGTGTCCTCGACCTCGAAGCCGCGCACCGCGTTCGAAGTCATCGCCTGCACCGACTCGACGTCTCCGATCAGAAAGCGCAGCAGGTCGATGTCGTGGATCAGGTTGATCAGCACCGGCCCGCCGCCGACCTGGCGCCGCCAAGCCGGCTCGAAATAACTGTCGGGCTTGAGCCAGGTGGCCAAGGCCGTGATGCTCACCGGCCTGCCGACCACGCCATCGGCGAGCAACTTGCGGGCGTTGCGCAGGATCGGGTTGTGCCGCCGTTGGTGACCCACCATCAGCGGGATGCCGGCTGCGGCGGCCGCGTCGCACAGGCGCTGGCCTTCGGCCACGGTGTCGGCCACCGGCTTTTCCATCAGCACGGGCAGGCCGCGCTCGATGCAGGCAATGCCGACGTCTGCGTGGGTGCTGTTGGGCGTCGCCACGATCACGGCACCCAGGCGCGTGCGGTCGAGCAACTCGCGATAGTCGGCGAACCATGGCACCCCGATGGCTGCGGCGTAATCACGCGCGGCGTCGGTAGGGTCGGCGACTGCAGCAGGCGCGATGTCGGCGTGGCTCAGCATGCGCTCGAGATGCATGCGGCCGATGGCACCGGCGCCGATGACGGCCACTGGCATGCGAATGGGTGTGGAGGTCATATCGATTGATTTGCGAAAGATGGAACACAGTTCAGAACCGGAATAGTATTCCAGTATTAGCCGCATTCTGCTATGGTTCGCGCTCATGTTCGATTCCTATAGCGGCGCAACGCGCGTCATCTTTATCGTCGGCGACCCTATCGCCCAGGTCAAAGCCCCGTTGTTCGCCACCCGCTCTTTGCGCGAACGTGGCGCCGACGCGATCGTGGTTCCCGCGCACGTGCGGCCTGTCGACTTGCCGAACTTCATGCGCACGGTTGCCAACCTGCCCAACGTAGATGGCGTGATCGCTACCGTGCCGCACAAGTTCGCAATGGCGCGCCTGTGCCATGCGCTGGCGCCACGGGCCGAATCGATCGGCGCGGTCAACATCGTGCGCCGCGATGCCGAGGGCCGCTGGTTCGGCGACATGTGCGATGGCGAAGGCTATGTCGCCGGCCTTCGGAAGGCCAACTGCGAGCCGGCGGGCCGGCGCGTGCTGCTAATCGGCGCAGGCGGCGCGGGCTCTGCCATTGCGCATGCGCTGGTCGATGCAGGCGTCGCGGCGCTGGCGCTGCACGACATCGATGCTGCGCGGCGCGACGCGCTTCTCGCGAATCTGCGGGTCTACAGCACCCTGCAGCCGACGGCTGGCGCATCGGACCCGTCGGGCTTCGATCTGGTGATCAACGCCACGCCGATGGGCATGTCAGCCGCGGACCCGCTGCCCGTCGACGTGAATGCGCTCGACGGGTCTGCCTTCGTCGGCGACGTCGTCACGGTTCCCGAGCTGACGCCGCTGATCGTGGCCGCGCGCGCGCGTGGCTGTCTCACGATGACCGGCATGGGCATGTTCGAGGCGGTGCGCGACCGTCTTGTCGACTTCTATCTGGAAGCAAGATGAATTTCGATCTCAGCTCTGAACAGCGCATGCTGATCGATACCGTGCGCCGCTTCATCGCGGAGCAACTGGCGCCGCTCGAAGACGGTATCGAAGTCAGCGGGCATCTGGACGACGACACCGCGCGGTCGATCCACTCGGCGTCCAAGGCACTCGGCCTCTACGGACTCAACATGCCGACCGAGCTCGGCGGTGCCGGTCTCTGCGCAGTCGATGCGATGCTGTGCGAGGAGCAATTCGGCCACACCACCGACATCCTCATCCGCCGGGCTTTCGGCAACGTGTACGAGGCGCTGCTGGCCTGCACTGGCGACCAGGTGCCGCGTTGGCTACTGCCGTCGGTGACCGGCGATCGCACTTGCGCGATCGCCATCACCGAGCCGGGCGCAGGCTCCGATGCGCAGGGCATCCACACGCACGCACATCCCAACGAGCGCGGCTGGCTGCTCAACGGCAGCAAGCACTTCATCAGCGACGGACTCTGGTCGGACTTCTTTCTGGTGTCCGCCCGAACCGGTGAAAAAGAGATATCGCTCTTCATGGTCGACAAAGGGCTGCCCGGTTTCACCATCGGCAAAGACCAGCCGATGATGGGCATTCGCGGCACGCCGCACGTTGAACTGTTTTTCGATGACGTACAGCTCGAATCGCTGGCCTTGCTCGGTGCGCGGGGGCAGGGCTTCAAGATGGCGATGGGCGCGCTCGGCCGGGTGCGGCTCGCGCAGGTGGGTGCGCGGGCCGTGGGCAAGGCCAGCCATGTGCTGGAGCTTATGACTCGCCATGCCAACGACCGTCGGCAGTTCGGCCAGCCGATCGGTAGCTTTCAGCTGGTGCAGCAGATGCTGGCGGACAGCGTGATAGAGATCAATGCTGCGCGCCTCATGGTGCTGCAAGCCGCGTGGATGCTCGATGCCGGCCAGGATGCACGGGACTGGATCGCCATGGTCAAGGTGCATGCGGCCGAGACGCTCGGCCGGGTCGTCGATCGTGGCGTGCAGCTGTTCGGCGGCATGGGGTATTGCAAGGAGCTGCCCATCGAGCGCTACTACCGCGACGCGCGAATCTATCGGATCTTCGACGGCACCTCGGAGATCCATCGCACCGTGATTGCGCGCAGCGTACTCAAGCGAGGTGCGGCGCTCTTCGAGCTTCACCGATAGCCATGCACGCCATGCATTCGAAATTCATCGATGCCGACGCTGCGGCCGCGCTAATCGACGACGGCGCCACCGTTGCCCTGATGGGTGGCGGCGGCGGCTTGATGGAAGCCACGACCTTGTTCCAGGCGGTCGAGCGGCGTTTTCTTGCGTCCGCGCATCCACGCGCGCTCACGGTGGTGCATGCGCTGGGTATCGGTGACAAGAAGTCACTGGGCATGAACTGCTTCGCGCATGAAGGACTGGTGCGAAAGGTCATCGGCGGCCACTGGGTCTGGTCGCCGCGCATGCAGCAGTTGGCGGCCACAGAAAAGATCGAGGCCTACATCCTGCCGGGTGGGGTCTCGTCGCAGCTCTTTCGCGAAATCGGCGCCGGTCGGCCAGGGCTCTTTACGCACATCGGTCTCGGTACCGTGTGCGACCCGCGTCATGGCGGCGGCCGCATGAACGCCAGTGCGCGCGACGACCTGGCCGAGGTGGTCGAGATCGCCGGGCGCGAGTACCTGCGCTACAAGCCCTACCGGGTCGACGTGGCGCTGGTGCGCGCATCGGCTGCCGACGCGGACGGCAACATCAGTTTCGAGCACGAGGCCGCCAATCTCGATGCGCAGTCGATCGCGCTCGCGGCACGGGCCAGTGGCGGCAAGGTCATCGTGCAGGTGAAGGAACGGGTGCCACGCGGCGCGCTGCGGGCGCGCGAGGTGCGCATACCGGCTGCGTGGGTCGATGCGATCGTCGTCGATCCAGGCCAGCGCAGCAGCTATGCCATACCTTTCGACGCTCGCCTGTCGGGCGAGCTCACGGGCGCGGAACGACACCGGATCGATGCCGCCGATGACGAGCCATTCGGCGAACGGCAGGCGGTGGCCCGGCGCGCCGCCTGCGAGCTCTTCGAAGGCGCGGTAGTGAACTACGGCGTGGGCGTGCCCGATGCCGTCGCCCGGCTGGTCGCTCGGCGCGGCGAACTCGGCTGCATCTACCAGACCATCGAGCACGGCACCTACGGTGGTTCGCTGCTCGACGGCGAGCTCTTCGGCTACGCACGCAACGCGTCGGCGATGCTGGACGCGCCGACGCAGTTCGACTTCTATTCCGGCGGTGGCCTCGACATCGCGTTCCTCGGCTTCGGCGAATTCGACGCCGAGGGCAGCGTCAACGTGTCGCGCCTGGGCGGCCTCGCGGTGGGACCGGGCGGCTTCATCGACATCGCGCAGAACGCGCGCAAGGTGGTCTTCTGCGGCACCTTCGCAGCCAAGGGCGTGCGGCTGCAGACAGGCGATGGATCGATGCGCGTACTGCAGCAAGGCGGTGTGCGCAAGCTCGTGGCTGCGGTAGAGCAGATCACGTTCAGCGGACCGCAGGCCGTGGCGCGCGCGCAAGAGGTGCTGTACCTCACCGAGCGTGCCGGTTTTCGACTGACGCCGAGCGGTCTCGAACTCTTCGAGATCGCGCCGGGCATTTCCCTGCAGCACGACGTGCTCGACCAGATGAATTTCGCGCCGCGCATGGCCGCTGTTGTCGGCGTCATGCCCGCTTCGCACTTCACCAAAGACGATGACCGGACTGGCGCAATGACCCTGAATCCATCCGCTGAACGTGCTCCGGGAGAGACTACTTGAGCGCGGCCGGGGCCAACGTGCCTGCGCTGAAAACCGAAGTCGATCTGATCGTCGTCGGCGCAGGCGCGGCGGGCATGACAGCCGCGCTGGTGGCCGCGCTCGAGGGCTGCGACGTGATGCTGTGCGAAGGCACGGGCCAGGTCGGCGGCACGACGGCCACCTCTGCCGGAACCATCTGGGTGCCCAACAGCAGCGCCAGCCAGAAAGCAGGTTTCGACGACAGTCTCGAAGAGGCGATGCGCTACCTCGACGGCCTCATCCCGTCGGGCGAGGGCCGACCGCTGCGCGACGCCTATCTGCGAAGCGGTCCGGCGATCATCGACGACCTGATGCGGCGCACGCAACTGCAGTTCGTGGTGGCCGGCAAACATCCGGACTATGTGGACATCCCGGGCTCGCGCGTGTTCGGTCGCGCGCTGGCGCCGTTGCCGTTCGATGGCCGCCGGCTCGGCGCGGAATTCAGCCGCATCCGGCCGCCGATGCGTGAGTTCATGGTGCTTGGCGGGATGATGGTCGGCAAGGCCGACATCGGCCATCTGGTCGCGCGCTTCAAGTCGTTCACGAGCTTTCGCCATACGGTCGGGATGGTGCTGCGCTACATGGGAGACCGGCTGCGCCACTCGCGCGGTACGCGGCTGGTAATGGGCAATGCACTGGTCGCGCGCTTCTACGCGAGCCTGAAGGACGCCGGCGTCGCTGTTTCGTTCGACACGAAGCTCGACGAACTGATGCTGAGTGAGGGCCGTGTCGTCGGTGCGCATCTCTGTCGAGGCGACCAGCGCGTCGAAGTGAAAGCACGTCGTGGCGTGGTGTTGGCGACGGGCGGCTTCGGGCGGAACGTGCAACTGCGCGAGCAGTTCATGCCGGCCGGTCATGCGCACTGGCCTTCGCTGATCTTCGAAGGCAATCAGGGTGGCGGCGTCAGTGCGGGCATGCGTGCCGGCGCGGCGGTCGACGGCACGACGGGCGGCGAGGGCGTGTTCTGGCAACCGGTGTCCATCACGCGTCCGAAACGCGGCCCGTCAGGGTTGTTCGCGCATCTGTTTCTCGATCGCGCCAAGCCCGGCCTGATCGCGGTCGACACTGCCGGCATGCGCTTTACCAACGAGGGCGCGTCGTATCACTATTTCTGCCAGGACATGGTAGAGCGCAACGCCACCACGCCTGCAGTTCCGGCCTGGGTGGTGTGCGACGCAGCGTTCATTCGCAAATACGGGCTCGGCCTGGTGCATCCCGGCACGACGGATTTGCGGTCGCATGCGAAGAGCGGCTATCTGAGCTGTGCCGGATCGATCGATGCGCTCGCCCTTGCCATCGGCGTCGACCCTGCGGGTCTGGCGCGGACCGTCGCGCGCAACAACGAATTTGCAGCAACCGGCATCGATGCCGACTACGGCAAGGGCAGCACCGAAGTGAGCCGCTTCAACGGTGATCCGGTGCACCAGCCCAACCCCTGCCTTGGCCCGATCGGGGAGGCGCCGTTCTGTGCGATGGCGCTGTGGCCCGCGGACGCCGCCTCGGACACCGGCCTGCGCACCGACGAAAACGCCCGCGTGCTCGATGCCAATGGCCACCCGATTGATGGCCTGTATGCAGCTGGCAACGACATGGCGTCGGCAATGCGCGGTGCCTACGCCGGCCCCGGTACCACCATCGGCCCCGCCATGGTGTTCGGCTACCGCGCGGCGATGCATGCCAAGGGCTCGCCCGTTCGATAAGAAAGCCCGAACCCTCGGCTGTTCGTCAATGGTCAATCCGTTCACATAATCAGCGGTTCGACAACAAAGGAGTAAGCATGCGAACCCCGATCTGCGACCGGCTCGGTTGCGATGTCCCGATCTTTGCGTTTTCGCACTGCCGCGACGTGATCGTCGAGATCACGAAGGCCGGCGGCTTCGGCGTGCTCGGCGCTGGCACCCATTCGCCGCAGCAGTTGGAGCAGGAACTCAAGTGGATCGACGAACACGTCGGCGGCAAGCCTTATGGCATCGACGTGCTGATCCCCCTGAAGTACGACAAGGAAGCCGATGCGAGCACGGCGGCGCTCGAGGACATCCTGCCGGCCGAGCAGAAAGACTTCCTGCAGAAGTTCCTGCGCGACGAGCACGTTCCCGAGCTCACACCCGACGAGGCAAAGGCAGCCCGCGAGGAACGCGCCGAGAAGGAGCGCAACCACAGTCCGAACGGCTCACGTCGGCTCATCGACGTGGCGCTGCGCCATCCGCAGGTCAAGCTCGTGGTCAATGCGCTCGGCCCGCCGCCGAAGGAGATCGTCGACGAGTTGCACGGGCGCGGCCTGCTGGTCGGGGCGCTGTGCGGCAAGCCGAACCATGCGGCCGCGCACCGGGCGGCCGGCGTGGACATCCTCATTGCGCAGGGCACGGAGGCCGGAGGTCACACGGGAGAAATATCGACACTGGTGCTGGTGCCGCAGATCGTCGACGCGGCCGGCCCCGAGATCGCGGTGCTGGCTGCGGGCGGCATCAGCCGTGGCCGGCAGATCGTGGCCGCCTTCGCGCTCGGTGCGCAGGGCGTGTGGTGCGGCACCATCTGGCTGGGGACGCGTGAAAGCGAACTCACGCCGCTGGAGAAGCAGGTGCTCTTCGCCGCGCGCACCGAAGACGCGGTGCGGCGCAAGTGGATGACCGGCAAGACCGTGCGCATGATCAAAAGCAAGACATCCGAGGCGTGGGAACAGCCCGGTGCGCCAAAGCATTTGTTGCCGCCGCTGCAGAACGCGCTCTACCACGCAGCACGCGTTCGCATCGAGAAGGCCGGCCGCGCCGACCTGGTGTCGATGCCCGCCGGCCAGGTGGTGGGGCTTATGACCGAGGAGACATCGGTCAAACAGATCGTGATGGACATGATGAACGAATATGTCGAGACCGCCGAGCGTCTGGTACCTCTGATTCATATGGCAGAAGAGAACTGAGGCAATCGCATGGCCGGCACCCGCAGCAGCAATTTCCGCCACCTCGACCCCACGCGGGTGCCGGTGATCGTCGGCTCGGGCCAGGTGACCGACACGACGTCCAAGCCAGGGGAGGGCCGCTCACCCTTGCAATTGATGCACGATGCAGCGCGGCTCGCCGCGGACGACAGCGGTGCTGGCGATGTGCTGATGCGTGGCATCGATTCGCTTACCGTGATCCGGCTGTTTGCGGACACGCTCCCGCGCTTCGCGTCGCCCTTCGGCAAGCTGGTCAATGCGCCGTGGTCGCTTGCGCAGCGGTTGGGCGCGGCACCGACCGACTTGGTCTATCCGCCACACGGCGGCGACTCGCCCCAAGTGATGCTCGCCCGTGCTTGCGCTCGCATTGCCGCAGGAGCATCGCAGGCGGCCCTGGTCGTCGGCGGAGAAGCGCTGCGTAGCGAGCTGGCGGCCAAGCGTGCAGGCCTACAGCTCGCGTGGGGCGAAGAAGCACCCGCACCGCCTGACGAACTCGACGGCCCCAAGGGCATGTACACGCCGGCAGAAGAGGTGCACGGCATGCGCTCCGCGATCGCCATGTACGGAATGATCGGACAAGCGTTGCGGCAGGCCGCAGGCCAGAGCGTCGACGAATACCGTGAGGCGAGTGCGCGACTCTTTGCCCGCTTTGCGCGCGTGGCCGCTGACAACCCGCTGGCAACGCGGCGTGCGGGCTACACAGCCGAGGCCATCGCGGCTGTGACGGCCGACAACCCGTACATCGGATTTCCGTTCACCAAGCTGATGACGGCCAGTGCCTTCATCGATCAGGCGGCGGCTTTCTTCGTGGTATCCGAGGCCCGAGCGGACGAACTCGGCATCGCGCGCGACCGGCGCGTGTACCTGCACGGCACGGCTGCGGCGCACGACGAGTGGTTTGTCAGCGATCGCCCCCGGCTCGACGAATCGCCGGCGATGCGGCTGTCGGCGCAACATGCGCTGGCGCAGGCGGGAAAGTCGCTCGACGAGGTCTCCTTCTTCGACATCTACAGCTGCTTTCCGTCGGCGGTGCAGATCGCCTGCAAGGAGCTCGGCCTTGCGCCCGATGATCCGCGCGAGCTGACGGTCACGGGCGGCCTGCCTTACTTCGGCGGCCCGGGAAACAACTACGCGACGCACGCCATCGCCGAGATGGTGCAGCGCGTAAGGCGCGAACCCGGATCCTTCGGCCTTGTGATGGCCAATGGCGGGCTGGTCACGAAGGAGGCGGTCGGCCTGTTTTCAACGTCGGTGCCCGACAAACTCTTCGTCCTCGACGAGGCCTCGGTGATTCAGGACGAGATCGACAAGGCGCCGAAGGTCGCGTTCAACGAGCGGCCCGTGGGCAGCGCGGTGATCGAAACCTACACGGTACTGCACGGCAAGTCGGGATCCGAATCCGGCGTGCTGTTCGGACGCCTTCTGTCGACGAACGAGCGCTTCCTGGCGGTGACGCCGGCCGACGCGCAGATCTTGCAGCGACTCGAAGCAGTCGAGGCGCTCGGGCTGCGGGGCACGGTGTCGCAAGTCGATGGCCGCAACGTCTTTGTGCCGGAGTTCGGCTGAAGCGTCGTGAAGCCCGCACTCAAGGATAGAGACCTGCTGCGCGCGCCTTGAGCGTGCACAACGCCACGAGCAGATCGAGCGTCGGCGTGGCAACGCCATGCTCGCGCGCCATGCGCAGCGGTGCATGGAACATCGCCTCGAGTTCGGGCTTGCGCCCAGCCGCGGCGTCTTGCGCGATGCTTGGCACATGGCTGGATTGCCGGACGAAGGCCATGTGTGCCTCGATGTCAATGTGCAGCGGGCATCCCATGGCGCTGGCCATGGCTTGTACTTCCGCCAGGATGCGGTAGCGCGCCTCGACCAGCGCGGGCTCCGCGAACATGTCCCTGAGCGGCACCGGCGCCAGCACGCTCAAAGGCCCCGAGCCCAAGTTGAGAGCGAGCTTGGCCCAGATCGCCTCACGGATCGCGCGCGACAGCGTCACCGGGAAACCCGCCGCGCGCAGCAGTTCGGCCAGTGCCTGCAAGCGCTCCGACGCGCTGCCATCGGGCTCACCCAGCGTCAGAGGACGGTTGCCGCCCTTGACCTCGACCACGCCGGGCGCAATCAGCGTGCAGGCGCTGGAGGTGATGCCGCCGATGGCGCGCTCCGGGCCCACTGCGTTCCAGAGCGCGTCGGCCGGGTCGATGAAAGGCAGCCGTCGGCCCTCCGCTTCGCCTCCGATGCCGTGGTAGTACCACCAGGGAATGCCGTTCTGCAGAAACAGCACGCCGGTCCGCGGACCAAGAAGCGCTCCGATGGCGGGCGCAGCTGCCGGCAGCGCATGAGCCTTCAGGGTGACCAGCACGGCGTCTTGCGGGCCGAGCTCGCGCACGTCGGCGGTTGCACGCACGGCGGCGTGCAGCGGCCCGTCATCGCCGTGCAGCGTGATGCCCGAGCTGCGGATGGCATCGACGCTCGGACCACGCACCACCACACTGACGTCGGCACCGGCGCGCGCGAGCAGCACCGCGAAATGGCTGCCGGTGGCACCGGCGCCGAAGACGCAGACCTTCATGGCTGTGGATTCAGTCGCGGTACCCGGCGCTGTCGCGATCGAGCTGTCGCAGCAACGCGGTCCATTCTCGCTGGCCGTTCCAGTTGCCCAGCATCGCTTCGCCGCCCGTACGGTCGGTGACGGTGGGCGGCGCGAGCACACGTGCCGTCACTGCCATGGACTCGGGCGAGGGCATGTGCAGCGGCGTATTGGCGGCCATGAAGTCGACCTGCACTTTGCAGGCCGTTTCGAGCCGCTGCATCAGCAGGAAGGTTTCGGGAATGCTGCGTCCGCAGGTGATCAGCCCGTGGTTGCGCAGGATCATCACGTCCTTGTCACCGAGGTCGGCCACGAGCCGGCTGCGCTCGTCCTCGTTG